>NZ_QRTA01000002.1:294312-294678 GCF_003457875.1 Collinsella sp. AF28-5AC
GGGTTCGCCGCCGTTGAGCGCGACGAGCACTTCTCCCCGAAGCCGCTCAGCGCCGTCAGGAGGAGGTAGCCGCATGGTCACGGTCGAGTTCGACTCCATGGGCGAGGCGGTCCGCCTCGCCCTCGTGGCCGATGAGTACGTGGGCGGCGGCCTGGCCGTCCTCATCCTCGACGCCACGGACCCGCGCTCCGACGGCTACATGGCCGAGTGGGGCGTGCTCACGGCGAACGTGCCGGCTGCGGCCGAGTGGTGCCGCGGGCACGGCAACATCGCCATCGACGCCGCGGTCCCCGCGGCACTCCTCAAGGCACTCGTGTTAGCGTCAATCTATTTTTCACCAGTTTCGCTAAACAGGCGCGCCGTTCG
>NZ_QRTA01000020.1:0-35344 GCF_003457875.1 Collinsella sp. AF28-5AC
GGATGCCCCCGAGTCAGATCTTTCCTATGCGCCATGCGGCCCCCAGGGCACGTAGATGAGACCCAGGACACCGTAACGGTGGGCGCCGCCCACCGGTCAGCGGCCAGAGCATGGGGGGCACGCCCGGTCCCGTTCCGAACCCGGAAGCTAAGCCCCATCGCGCCGAGAGTACTGCGGGGCCAGCCCGTGGGAGGCCAGGGCGCCGCTGACCGGTGGACGGCACCGAGCCGTCATCGAACTTAGAAGGGGGGAGGCCTCGCGGCCTCCCCCCTTTTTTGCGTTTACGGGTTTTGTCTCACATAGTAGCTGTGTTTTATAACCCTCGTTTGTCGCATCTTCTGTGAACGGGCTACAATAACTTAGTCTGTGCGATATGGAGGTGAACATGGCTGAAGCTGGTATCGGCGTTGATATCGTCGAGATTTCCCGCATGAAATCAATTCTTGAAAAGACGCCGTCGTTTGCTCGGCGTGTGTTTACCGAAGAAGAGCGTGCGTATTGCGATGCATCATCGCGTCCCGCTGCTCACTATGCGAGCCGCTTTGCTTCGCGCGAGGCGGTGCTTAAAGCTCTCGGCACGGGTTTTAGTCAAGGTGTAGGTCGCAAGGATGTTTCGGTAACGCGTGATAAACTCGGCAAACCGAAGGCTCTGCTTTCTGGTCGTGCTCTCGAAATCGCCCAGGATTTGGGTGTTGTCGAGGTCGCTCTTTCTATTACCCTTACGGGTGACTTGGCTGTCGCTAATGCCATTGCAATCACCGAGGATGCTCGACCTAAGCCTAAGGAAGAAAAAGTGAGCAACAAGAAACGCGTTGCGCAGACATTTAAAGAGGCTCGCTCTGTTTTAGATGAGCTTGAGCAGCTGCAGAATTCAGCATTGACGGAGCACCTGGGCGATGCTTCGCAAGATACGCTAGGAGCATAGATGAAACCGGTTTTGAGTACCGAAGAAGTCGTTCGTCTCGAGGATATCATCGAACGCGAAGGGACTTCGAAGGCCGAGCTTATGGAGCTAGCGGGTGAGTTTGCCGCCAACGAGGTCTTGAAGCTCAATCCCGATCGGGTTCTCGTTCTGGTCGGTTTTGGTAATAATGGCGGCGACGGTTGGGTTGCCGCCGATATCCTGAGCCACAAGGGTGTGGACGTGGATATCGTTTCTCCGGTTGAGCCGGATGAGATTCCTGCTGCTCTGGCACGTCATGTTGCTCGTCGAACTGCCGGCCGCGATGTGCACGTTTGCGTCGGTCCCTCGCGTGACGAACTCGAGGTTTTGATCGATAAGGCCGATGTTGTTGTCGATGCCATTTTTGGTACCGGTTTCCACGGGAATCTGCGTGCGCCGTTCTCCATTTGGATTCCTACGGTCAATGAATGCGCCGATTGTGTCGTATCCATTGATGTCCCCTCGGGCCTGAATGCCGAGACGGGCGTTGTTGATGACGACTGCATTCGTGCCGAGCGCACGGTGACGATGATTGCGCCCAAGATTGGTCTGTATAGCGATGATGGTCCTGAGTATGCTGGCGATTTGATCTGCGGCAATCTTTACGACCGTCTTGACGAGGTCATCGATGATGTCGACCACGCCGCCGAGATTGTCGAGCCCGGTGACTTAGTTGATTACTTTGCTCCGCTACCATCGAATATCGATAAGTATTCCCGTGGCTCTGTGCTTATTGTCGCCGGATCTGCGCAATATCCTGGTGCTGCCATTATGGCGGCCAAGTCTGCAGCTCGCGCGGGTGCTGGTTACGTGGCAGTCGCGGCTCCTGACGCCTGCGCCAATCTCATTCGCATGGCACTTCCTTCGATTCCGGTCTTTGCTATTCCGTCTGATTCCCGCGGCTCCTTTGGCGCCGCTGCGCGCATGACGGTGTGCGAGATCGCAAAGAAGTACAGCTGCGTGCTGTGCGGTCCCGGTATGACGACGTCTGCCGGCGCTATGCAGGTGGTTTCGGGCTTGCTCGAGCTTGATGTACCGCTAATTTTGGACGCCGATGCACTCAACTGCCTTGCTAAGATTGCCATTGACGGTATTGATAGTAACCCCGAGATGTATCGCCGCGAGCAGCCGTTGGTTATGACGCCGCACTATCGTGAGCTTTCGCGCCTGGTTGCCGGTGACGAGGTGAACGACCTTGGTACCGCGATTGCGGCCGCGCAGAAGGTTGTCTGGGCTGCAGGCTCCGACAATCTGGTGGTCATAGCCAAGGGGCCGACGACGGCTATCTGTGGCGTTGAGCGCGTGCTGCTGCCACTCTCGGGTCCGGCTTCTCTGGCAACTGCCGGTTCTGGTGATGTTCTCGCGGGTATTTTGGCCGGCACGCTTGCCACCATGCGCGACGAGATGGATCGTTGGGAGCTGCTGTATTCGTACGCCGTCGCACTTCACAGCTACGCCGGTTTTGCCGCGGCGACGGAGTATGGTGAGAAGAGCGTTATCGCGACCGATCTTATCGACTTGATCGGTCCTGCCATGGAGCTGGCGGCAAAGGATGCGCTCGAAGATCTGGGAATCATGGACGAAGGGTCGGATGACTAATCATGAATAAAGCCGATTTGACGCGCTGGTCCTGGGTCGAGATCGACCGCGGGGCGCTCCGTCGCAACACGAGAGCCTATAAGAACTTGTTGAATCCGCGTCAGCGCCTGTGCTGCGTGGTCAAGGCCGATGCTTATGGTCATGGAGCTGTTGAGTGCGCTAAGATCATGTATTCGGCTGGTGCCGACATGTTTGCCGTGGCGACGGTTAACGAGGGCGTTGAGCTCCGACAGGGCGGGATTACGAAACCCGTCCTCATCCTAAGCGAGCCGCCTATCGAGGCTATTCCGACGTTGCTCGAGTTTGATATCATGCCCTCGGTCTATACGTCTGACTTTGCTCTTGCGTATGGCGAATGTGCCGTCGCGGCGGGCAAGGTGGGCAAGTATCATCTCGCCATCGAGACGGGCATGAACCGCATTGGCGTACATTACACGCAGGTGCTCGACTTTGTCCGCGGTATTAATTTCCATCGCGGTATTCAGTGCGACGGCGTATTTACTCACTTCGCCACGGCCGATGAACCTTCGGGTTGGGACTACAAGCTGCAGTGCCAGCGTTTTACCGAGGCCGTTCAGGCCATTAAGGACGCAGGTTTTGAATGCGGTATCGTGCATTGTGCCAATACGCCGTCCTCGATGCTCGATTCTTCAATGCACTTTGACATGATTCGTGCCGGCATCGGTTTGTATGGTCTGCAGCCATGTGAGCTGAGTGGTCGTGTGATGCAGCTTGATCCCGTCATGAGCGTCCACGCGCGTGTGACGCGCGTGGCGCATCCTGCGATGGGCGAGGGCGTGGGCTACGGCTTTACCTACCGCGTACCGCGCACGCGCGTTCAGATCTGCACCCTTCCGATCGGTTATGCCGATGGCCTTTCGCGTACGCTTTCCAATCGTATGGACGTGCTGTATCGCGGCGAGCGTGTGCGTCAGGTGGGCAATATCTGCATGGACCAGTTTATGGTCGCCATTCAGTCCAACCCGGCGCATGAGATTCCCGAGGCCGAATATGGTGACGAGATGATCATTGTCGGCCGCGATGGAGATGCCGAGATTACCATGGACGAGATGGCGCGCCTACGCGGCACGATTAACTACGAGGTCGCTTGCGGCTTTGGTATGCGTCTCGACAAAGTCTACGTGTAGGAGCCGCTATGGGCGTCATGCACATCCCCGGCCATAGCCATCAGGCGCCGCGTGAGGTCGCACTCGAGGAGATCGAGGCCGTTCTGGGCGATTGTCACCTTTGCCAGCTTTACCAGTCGCGCCATAACATCGTGTTTGGCGTGGGAAACCCCCACGCTCGCGTGATGTTTATTGGCGAGGCGCCGGGCCGCAATGAGGATTTGCAGGGCGAGCCCTTTGTGGGGGCGGCAGGCGAGGACCTCAACGGCATTTTGTCGCTGGCGGGGCTCAAACGCGAAGACGTCTACATTGCCAACGTGCTTAAGTGCCGCCCGCCGGGAAACCGCAATCCGCGTCCCGAGGAAGTGCTGGCTTGCTCGCCGTTTTTGCGTGAGCAGATTCGAAGCATCTGGCCCGATATTATTGTGACGCTCGGCAACCCCGCGACGCACTTTGTGCTTAAGACCGAGATTGGCATTACTAAGCTGCGCGGCAGGTTCCACCAGATGGGGCATTTTGTAGTAATGCCCACTTTCCATCCGGCAGCAGCGCTACGCAATCCAGCGTGGCAGGAGCTGCTGGAGGAAGACTTTAAGATGCTGGGCGACTATCTGGGGCGACATCCCGCACCAGAGGACGCCTCGGAATAATAAGGAGCATATATGTCCCTGGAGCGCCTGGGGGTAGGTACTTACAAAACGACTTGCGCTGCCGATACGGAGTACTTTGGCGAGCTAATTGCACCGTGCCTTGAGGACGGAGATGTGCTCATCCTGACCGGTGGCCTGGGAGTGGGCAAAACTCACTTTACCAAGGGCGTCTCGCGCGGGCTGGGCGATGGGCATATGGTTACGAGCCCTACGTTTGCGCTCATGGCCGTTCACGATCAAGGTCGTATTCCGCTGTTTCACTTTGATCTATACCGCCTGGAGCATGCCTACGAGCTCGAGGATACGGGCATTTTCGATGTGCTGGGCTATGAGGGTGCTTGCCTGCTGGAATGGGGCGAACAATTCCAGGACGAGCTGACGGATGAGTATCTTTCGGTGACGCTCGGGCGTGATGAGGGCGACAGCGATGTGCGAACGATAACGCTCGAGGCGCACGGTGACCGCGCAATGGAGCTTTCCCATTTGATTGATAAGGCTGTACAAGATGAGCTTGCATAACGACAACGCGCTGGTGGTGGCGCTCGATACCTCGACCGACATGCTTGCCTGCGCGGCAAGCTGGATTGATGGGCAGACGGGCGAGACGAAGCTCGTGAGTGGCGACCACATGTGTCGCCGTCACGCCAACGTTGAGCTCGTGAATACCGTTGATGGCGTGCTGGCTCAAGCCGGTCTGGATCGCAGCGATGTTGGTTGCTATGTGGTCGGCCGCGGCCCGGGGTCCTTTACGGGTGTGCGCATCGGCATCTCCACTGCCAAGGGCCTCGCGCGTGGTGCCAATGTTCCGCTGCTGGGCGTGTCGACGCTCGACGCTTGCGCTTGGACGGCGTGGAAGGCTGGCGTGCGCGGCAAGCTTGGTATCTTGGCCGATGCTATGCGCGGTGAGGTATATCCGGCGCTGTATATGCTGGTCGATGAGGGTCCCGAGCGTCAATTTGAGCGCGAACACGTGGTCAAGGCCGCCGTGGCGCTCGATGAGTGGCGCCAAGCAGCGGACTGGGGCCAGGTTCAGCTGACCGGTGACGGTCTCGTGCGCTATGGCAAGCTGCTGGGTGAGGACGAGGCCGCCCGCTGCGTGGAGCGCGACCTGTGGTGGCCTTCGGGCGAGGGCTTGCTGCTCGCGCACGCTGCGGGTGACGGCGATCCGGCCCGCGTCCTGCCGATTTACACGCGCCTTTCGGATGCCGAGGAAAACGAGCGCAAGCGTCTTGGTCTTGCCGAGAGTGCGCACAGCGAAATTACGGGCGTTGCCGATGAGCTCGCCGGTCGTCATCTGCAGTTCCGTCCCATGGGCGCGGCGGATGCCGAGGGCGCGAGCGCGCTGGAGGCTACTTGCTTTGAAGGTGCCGGACACGAGGCGTGGACGCCGGGCATGTTCCTGTCCGAACTGGGCGAGGACGTCGCTGCGCCGCGTAGTTGGTGGGCGGCACACGACGACGGCAAGCTGCTGGGCCTTGCCGGCGGTATGGTCGTGGACGGTGATGTGCAGATTCTGGATGTCGCCGTCGACCCGGCACATCGCCGTGAGGGCATTGCCCGCAAGCTGCTGTCGCACGTGAG
The DNA here is from genome assembly GCF_003457875.1 of Collinsella sp. AF28-5AC. Lineage (NCBI taxonomy): Bacteria > Bacillati > Actinomycetota > Coriobacteriia > Coriobacteriales > Coriobacteriaceae > Collinsella > Collinsella sp. AF28-5AC. The sequence continues at coordinate 5,901 of NZ_QRTA01000020.1, forward strand.
CTATGATGCCCAGATGCTCGGCTGCACTACGGCTTCGCTCGAGGTCGAGGACGGTAACGAGGGAGCGACCGCGCTTTATAACGCTCTGGGCTTTACCGAGGCTGGCCGTCGCCGCGGCTACTATGGTGCCGGCAAGGACGCCATCGTCATGACGGCTCCGCTGCCCCTGGTGCTTCCGGTCGACAATGCTTCGCCCGAGCCGACGGCGGCAGAGCAGCGTGTATGGCCGCTGCCTGCGCCTGGGCGCTCCGAGGAGGAGCGCGCCGAAATTGAGCGCCGCCGCCTAGTGCTCGCTATCGAGAGTTCCTGCGACGAGACGGCCGTGGCGATTATCGATGCGGATGGCAATATGCTGGCCAACCAGGTGTCGACACAGATTGATTTTCACGCCCGCTTTGGCGGCGTGGTGCCCGAGATCGCCTCGCGCAAACACGTTGAGGTGATTGTGAGTGTCGTGGATGCGGCGCTCGAGGATGCCGCGGCATCGCTTGGTCTTGAGGGCGGAGCCATCGCGCCGAGCGAACTCGCCGCTGTTGGCGTGACACAGGGTCCGGGCCTGGTGGGTGCTCTGGTAGTGGGCGTCGCCTTCGCCAAGGGCTTTGCCTATGCCGCCGGCAAGCCGCTCGTGTGCGTCAACCATCTGGAGGGCCATCTGTTCGCCAACCTGCTGGCGCAGCCCGATCTCAGGCCGCCGTTTATCTTCACGCTCGTCTCGGGCGGTCATACCATGCTCGTGCACGTGAAGGCATGGGGCGACTACGAGGTACTTGGTGAGACACTCGACGATGCTGTGGGCGAGGCCTTCGACAAGGTAGCCAAGGCGTTGGGTCTGGGCTATCCCGGTGGCCCCATCATCTCCAAGCTGGCCGAGACGGGCAACCCCCGCGCGATCGATTTTCCTCGCGCGCTTAACAGCAGGGGAGACTATCGTTTCTCGCTTTCGGGTCTTAAAACGGCCGTGACGCTCTACATTGAACAGGAGACCAAGGCCGGGCGCACGATTCACCTGCCCGATCTGGCGGCTTCGTTTGAGGCAGCTGTCTTTGACGTGCAGTACAAGAAGGCCAAAAGCGCACTGCACGCTACCGGATGCAAGGAATACTGCATCGGTGGCGGCGTCTCGGCCAACCCGCATCTGCGCGAGATGATGATCAAGAAGCTTGGGCGTCAGGGGATCCGCGTAACGGTGCCGCCCTTGTCTGCCTGTACCGATAACGCAGCCATGATCGCGGAGGTCGCTCGCCGTAAATTCGACCGAGGTGAAATCTCGCCGTTCGACGTCGACGCCGATCCAAACATGACGCTGTAGCTGGTACGGCGCGGTCCCCGGACGGAGGGGCCGGATATAAGGTTTCCTGCTCTACAGTCCTGCTCACGACGGAGGCCACATTAAGTGGCCTCCTGTTCGTGCGGAACTCGCGATAAAGTTCATATGCGGCCGTTGGCGCCCGGGCAGCGCCGGGGACCTTTCTGTATCGATATAGCTTCTGAGCTGGATCGGCGTCGACAACGTCCAGCAAGGTTAACAAGCCAGCGTCGAATTTCCGGCGTGCTTTAGCTGAAAGAAAAGATGGCATGCGGAGCTTTGCTCCGCATTTGGGATGGGAGCCCCTCGGGAGCGAGCGAGCGTATACAAGGTTTATCGCGAGTTCCGCACGAGCCGGAGAGCACTTAATGTGCTCTCCGTGCGAGCAGGACTGTAGAGCAGGAAACCTTGTATACGCCCGCTCGCTCCCGAGGGGCATCTCTCATGCAAAAACTTTTGTTGGGTAAAGTCCGAGGTCAGTGGCGTTTTATACCGAGAATTTCAAAAAAAGTTGAAAATTCATTACAAATTTGCGTTGACTTTAGGTAACTAAAGTTTCATACTGCTTTTCATCCACTGGGGGATGTGAACACGCACGGATTGTTCGCATCATGATTGAAGAGGATTTCCTAGACATGTTCACGCATCAGCTAAACATTATCAGCGTAGTAATTATCTGATGCGGGTTAGCACATACAGCTAGCCCGTACGATAACGGGCGGCTGATGAAGATGAGGGCCGTCGAGCGCAACCGACGGCCCTCATTTTTTATGTCTGGGAAGTTCTTTTTAGAGGAGGAAATGTAATGAACGGAGTTTTGCTCATGGTTGTGGCCGCGGCGGTGCTCGCCTGCGGCTATCTGGGCTACGGCCGCTGGCTGGCCAACAAGTGGGGCGTTGACAAGGACGCCCTCACGCCGGCCAAGCGCATGAAGGACGGCAAGAGCTTCTCGCCCGTCTCCGCCTTTACCGCGTTCTCGCACCAGTTCAGCTCGATCTGCGGTGCCGGCCCTGTCACGGGTACGATTGTTGCCATGGCCTTCGGCTGGCTGCCCGTCGTGCTCTGGGTCCTCGTCGGCGGCATCTTCTTTGGCGCCGTCCACGACTTTGGCGCCCTGTACGCTTCGATGAAGAACAACGGCAAGTCCTTGGCTCAGCTCATCGAGAAGTACATCGGCAAGACCGGCCGTCGCCTGTTTCTGCTGTTCTGCTGGCTGTTCTGCATCATCGTCATCGCCGCTTTCACCGACATGGTCTGCAAGACGTTCATGTTCACCCCGGCCGTTGACGCTTCCGGCGCCGCTACCGGTGCCATCGACTTCACCAAGTCCTATGCCGCCGGCTGCGCTGGCACCATATCCATCCTGTTCACCTTCGTCGCTATCGCCTTTGGTTGGGCCCAGAAGAAGTTCAACCTTACCGGCGCTGCCGAGTTCGTCACCGGCGTGGTGCTCATGGTCCTCATGTTCGCCGTCGGCATGCAGTTCCCGCTCTACCTGGACAAGTTCCAGTGGTTCGCCGTCGTTATGGTTTACCTGGTCTTTGCTGGCGCCATGCCCATCCAGATGCTCAAGACCCCGCGCGACTACCTCACCTCGATCATGATGATCGTCATGATCGCCTGCGCTGTCCTCGGCATCGTCGTCCTGGGTGTTAACGGCCAGGCCACCATCACCGCTCCGGTCTTTACCGGCTTCTCCGGTGCTTCCGGCATGATGTTCCCGGTCCTGTTTGTCTCCGTTGCCTGCGGCGCTCTCTCCGGTTTCCACAGCCTCGTTTCTTCCGGTACCTCCTCCAAGCAGGTCGAGAAGGAGCAGGACGCCGTCAAGGTCGGTTACGGCGCCATGATTGTCGAGTCCTTCGTCGGCATCCTTGCCATCATCGTCGCCGGCATCATGTTCTCCGATATGAACACCGCCGGTACCGGCGCCCTCAACGCTGGTGTCGCTTCCACCCCGTTCCAGATCTTCGCCGCTGGCATCTCCCGCGGTATGCAGGCCTTCGGTGTTGACGGCACGCTCGCTACCGTCTTCATGACCATGAACGTCTCCGCTCTGGCCCTGACCTCGCTCGACGCTGTCGCTCGCATCGCCCGCACCTCGTTCTCCGAGTTCTTTGCCCAGACCAACGATGCTCTGGCCATCGAGTCCAAGGCCGGCTATATGAAGGTCCTCGGCAACCCCTGGTTCGCCACGGTCGTCACCCTGCTTCCCGGCCTCGCCCTCGCCTTTGGCGGCTATGCCAACATCTGGCCGCTCTTTGGTGCCTCCAACCAGCTGCTTGGCGGTATGACCATGATCACCCTCGCCGTGTTCTGCAAGTGCACTGGCCGCAAGGGTTGGATGCTCTACGTGCCCGTCGCCTTCCTGCTCTGCTGCACGTTCACCTCGCTGGTCCAGAGCGCCATGGGCTGCATGACCGCCGTCCAGGCTTATGGCTTCTTTGGCACCATCCCGGCTACCGCCACCACGGCTGCCGTCTCCGTCGCTGCCACTAAGGGCCTGCAGCTCGTCTTCGCTGTCCTGCTGATGGTCCTGGGCCTCATCGTTGCCGTCAACTGCCTCAAGGAGTTCTTCGGCAAAGAGGCCGGCTCCATGCCCGACGAGGAGCTCGAGTGGTCCGAGATGGGCAAGGCTGAGTACGGTCGCGCCGCTGCTGCGGAGGCTCCCGCCGATGCCGAGGCTGTCAAGGCCTAGTCGACTTGATGGAGTGATCGTTCCATCCATATGACTCGGAAAGACCGGGTCTGCGACTTCGCGGGCTCGGTCTTTTTTCATGCGAAAGCGGGTGACGCTCGAGTGTTCTCGCAGATGTTTTGCGTGGATAAGGGTGCGCGTTGTACCATATAAACGTATATGTGTACATATGAAAGGGGCCCCGTGGCCAAGACGGTATATTCCGATAATCAAAACAATGTCGATGCTTTGGCTGAGCGCCTGAGCAGCCAGACGTCGCTTTCTGCCGAGCGCGCCAAGCTGGTTGCCTACGACCTGCTCTGCCGCAAGGCGCTCAAGATCAAGTCGAGCGCGCTGGCGCAGATTTTCCGTTCCGTCGATAAGGAATGCGACACCAAGGCGATGCGCGACGAACTCATCGCGGCAAAGATCGTTACCAAGATCGAGGGTAGCGGCATTAACGGGCGCCCGGCGTTCTATACCATCAATGCCGAGATCCGCGATGCCCAGGAGCGGCCTGCCGAGTCCGTCGAAGATTTTGTCGTCGAGGATTTCGCTGACGTGCCTGCTGTGGAAGAAGTTGCTCCGCGTGAGCATGTCGATACCGATGAGTTGCTCGATGAGAACGTCGTGCGTGCCTTTACGGCCAAGGCAGGACGCGGCGGTTTTGGCGGGGGCGGCAAGCGCGATGCACAGCGCCGCGCCCAGCAGGAGCGCTTCCGTCGCGCCGTTGCTCGAAAGGGCGAGACGGATGCCGAGGCTGTTGAGACCGAGGTTGCTGCCGAGTCGCAGAGGCCCGCGAAGGAGCAAAAGCCCGTGGAGGCCCAGGAGCCCCAGCGTCGCCGTGGTGCCCACTTTAAGGCTGCGCAGCAGGATGTCGCGCATGAGGTTGAAGAGCCTTCCGAGGCTGCAGACGATGTTGAGGAGTCTGCCAAGAAGGCTCCGGGTTCATGCCGTCCCGGACGTGGTTTTGCGAGGCGCGCGTATCCCGTAAGGCGTCAGGAGAAGGGCGAGCCGGCTTCGACCGCTCAGGCCGAGAAGGCCGAACAAACCGAGAAAACCGTTGAGCCGGCGGCTCGCGAGCAGCAACCTTCCGAGTCGCAGCCTGCGGCTGACACTGAGGTCAAAGCTCAACAGACCGCTGATAAGCAGGCTGGGGAGAGCGCCTCAGGCAAGCCCCGCCGTCGTCGTCACCGCGGCGGTCGTGGCTCAAATGCCGAGGCCGCGGCCGAGAAGACAGCGACACAAAACGGAGATGAGAAGGCCGAGACTCCGGTGGATCAGGTCAAGCGCCAGCCGGCGAAGGAGGCCAAGTCCGATCGTCCGCAAAAGCGCTCGTCTGCGCCCAAGCAGGAACGTAATACCCGGGCAGATTCCAAGCGTAAGCCTCATGCACAGGCTGAGCCTGCCGCGGCTGATAGTGCTACCCAGCAGCCCGAGTCGGCCGTCCACGGCGAGGTATCGGCGTTTGCCCTTGCCCGCGTTTTGGGCAGGCAGCTGCTCAAAGTTGTCCCTACGCCTACGGCGCTCTCTAAGATCAAGGAGCAGCAGACTCAAATTGTTAAGGTCGAGGGCAAGGACGGCAAAAAGGCGCCGCAGCGCACTCAGCACAACGAGATGTCCAACCGCAAGATTGCCGAGGAAATCGCAATCATCCAGGCTTGGATCGAGCAAAACCGAGGTGCCGATACGCCGGTTGCCTCGCGCCGCCAGCGTGCCTACCAGATTTTTAACGACGAGAAGGCTTTTGACGGCAAGCACGGTGAGCGCCTGATAAGGCGCATGACCGAAAAGGGCATCAGCATGCAGGCGATCAAGGTCGCCCCCAACCGCCCCGTGCACTTTACGGGTTTCTTTACGCTGGGCGCCGATAAGCCGTTCATTATGGTCGAGAACCTGGACACCTACGACGAGATCGTCAGGCTGCTGCGTGGCCGCAAGCACGCCAAGCTCTTTGGCATCAAGGTGGGCGGCGTGATTTTTGGCGGCGGATGCAAGGCGAGCGTCTCGCATGCCCTGGACGATTATCTGGCTGAGATCGGCTATCGCTTTAACTACGTCTACTACGTGGGCGATATCGACCGCGAGGGCGCGCGCATCGTCGAGCAGGCTCGCAATGCCAATGTGGTTGAGATTCGCCTGCATGCCGGCATGTACCGCGCCATGCTCGCCGAGCATAAGCGTCGCGTGAAGGCCGGCGGCGAGTGCGAGCCCGCGGCTGCCAACCAGGGCGTGCCGCAGAACTTGGCGGCGACGATTAAGGATCTGCCCATGGTCACGCGCGTGCAGTTCCGCAATGTGCTGCGCGAGGGCGGGCGCATTCCGCAGGAGATTCTGATGACCGCGGACTATCGGGATGGCGACTCGGGAAGCTTCGACCGCATGCTCAACAATTAGGGACGTGTGGCCCCGGCGGGCCGGGCATTAAGTTTGCTGCTCTACAGTCCTGCGCAAGACGAAGGCCACATTAAGTGGCCTTCTTTGCGTGCGGAACTCGCGACAAACTTAATGCCCGGCCGGCCGGGGCCACACGGCACTTTGTAGATGGCGGCTCGCTTTTCGGAACTGGGCTGATGTGGGACGGAGGGATTCCGCGTCCGCCTGGTCGGCGGCCGCGCCCCGCTGCGTCGCTTCGCTCCTTGCGTGCTGCGCTGGAAAACGCTTCGCGTTTCCTCAGCTCCGCACCCTTGCGGGCTCGAATTCCTCCGCTTGCCCACAAGAAAGCGCCCTGGGCCGTTATGGGCTTAGGGCGCTCAGTTTTAATGGCTGGGACGGAGGGATTCGAACCCCCAACAGCCGGCACCAAAAACCGGAGTTCTACCGTTGAACTACGTCCCAATGTGTGGTGTTGCCCAAAAGCAACTCGTCTAGTTTACCTAATCTGCGAGGGCATCGCAAACGCCATCGAGTAGGCGTACGGCGAGCGTCTGCGCGTCGCTGGCCGTGAAGGTGCCGTTGTAGCGCGTCATGCCCGTGAGCTCAATGCGAATGCGAGCCGGCTTCTGCTGCACGGCGACATTGGCGGTGCGGATGCGCTGGGCCAGGTTGTGGCACTCGGCGAGGGCAATCGTGGCGCGTGGCGCGGCGTCGGCGGGCAGCTCGTCGCTTGCGATCTCGAGCACCAGGTCAACGTCGGTTGGGACCTCGGAGTCGCAGAGCATCATGCCGCTGTTGTCGGTCGTTGCCGTGGCGATGTTCCACATGCGCGAAGCAACGCTGCGTGCGATGGGGTCCTCACCGATAACGGCGATCTGGAAGCGCTCGAGCACGTTGGCGGCGCGAGCAAAACCGATGCGGGACTCGGCTTCGGTGACCGAGGGCTTGCCCTCCCACACATGGTGCAGGCGGTTGATGTAGGCGTAGGTGTCCTGGAAGGCCATGCCGTCGGCAAACAGGCCGACATTTTCCTGGAACTGCTGCAGGGCGGCCTCGGTATGCGGACCAAAGTAGCCGTCGTCTTCGCCACAGGCAAAGCCCAAAACGTTGAGAGCGCGCTGCAGGGCCTTGACGTCGGCGCCGTGAAAATTGGGCATGCGAAGATACAGGGTGCGGTCGCCCAGCTTATACGAGGCGTCGACCAGGGCGCTCCAGCAGGGGATATCGACAGCATAACCGGCCGCAAGGCCGCTATCGAGCCTAAACGTGCCAACGGCCTGCTCGGTGGTGGTGCCAAAGCGCTTGTCGGCGACCTCGTCGGCATCGATGGTGTAACCGAGCTGCAGAAGGCGGGACTGAACATCCTCGACGGCTGCTCCCTGCATGCCCGTGGTAATAGGTTCCATGAACGAACCCCTTTCGGCGTACGATTCGTACTATTTTGAGCGCGTGTCGGATAGACAACGCGAGACAATGCATAAACATGCACTCAACAGTGTAGCAACTTGTACCCAAACGCGCTGCCCACAGGTTTTGTGACCCCCGCTAGTTGAGGCGCTCCACAAAGAAATCTGCCATGGAGAGGAACAGTTCGCGTGCGTGCGGGTCAAGCTCAACGTTCTCGATGGCAGCCTTGGCTTTTGCGGTCAGGTCCAGCGCGTAGGCGTGAGCATATTCGATGGAGCCGGTCTGCTGGAAGATCTCCACGGCGCGCGCGAGCTGCGCGGGGTCCTCGGTGCCCGAGGAAAGGATTGCCTCGACCTCGTCGTGATGGCGCTCATCAGACAGGGCATGCACGGCAACGAGGGTGCGCTTGCCCTCGGTGATATCGGTGCGGAAGTCCTTGTTGGCGGCCTCCTTGGTGCCGATCAAGTTGAGCAGGTCGTCTTGAATCTGGAAGGCAAGGCCCGTGTGCAGCCCAAAGGCGCGCAGTGCCTCAATCTGCTCTTCGCTGCCGCCGCCGATAATGGCTCCGGCGGCAAGCGGCGTCGCTCCGCTGTAGTACGCGGTCTTGTGCGTCGCCATGTCCAGATAATCGTCGACCGAAATGTCAAAGCGCCCGTCGCGGACCCAGCCCAGGTCGAGCGCCTGGCCCTCGATGGTACGGACGATCATCTCGGTAAGCTCGTGGAGCACGCGAAGCTTCACGTCGGACTCCAGCGTGGGGTCGTCGAGAACCGTCTTGGTGACCATGGTGAGCGCCAGGTCACCGCAGTTGATGGCAAGACCGGTGCCCTCGGTAAGGTGCATGCAGGGCTTGCCGCGACGAATCTGCCCGTTGTCGGCGATGTCGTCGTGGATGAGTGCGCCCGACTGAAAGTGCTCGATGGCCGCCGCTGCGCTGCGGGCGCTCTCAAAGCTGCCGCCTACCGCAGCGGCGGCGAGCATGCAGATGAGCGGGCGGTGGCGCTTGCCAGCGTTTGCCGTAAATGCCGAGAGCGGGGTATACAGGTAGCGCTCGATATCGGCGGAAGTCGCCTGTCCGTCAAAGAACGTGGCCAGATAGTCGTTAATCTGGTCAAAGTGCTGGGCTAAAAAGCTGGTAAACGGACTGGACACGGGTTCTCGCATTCTTTGATAGGTTGCATCGTTGCATTATGCAGACAACATATTGCCACATTAGGGCGTCGAGCGCGGCGGTTGAAGACGATTGGTCCATGCGGCCGCAAGTGCGGTAGGGGCTTGGCTAGATAAGCCCAAAGTGTTCGAGCGCGGTGACGACGCCGTCGTGGTCGATGCTGTCGGTGACATAGTCGGCCTTTTCCTTGAGGAAGTCCGGCGCGTTGCCCATGGCGATGCCAACGTCGACGGCGTTCATCAGCGAGACGTCATTGCTGGCATCACCGATGCCATACACCATTCCATGGTTGGGGTCGAGAGCGTCGAGTACGGACTGGATACCCTCGCGCTTGGTGCATTCGCGAGGCGAAATCTCGGTCACTTCGAGCTCGAGCTCGTTAAAGCAGAGTAGCGGCTCAAACGCTTGATCCTGAGCGATGCGGTTGGCAAGCGACGTGGACATTAAGATCTTGTAGGCGCTGTAATGTTGCAGCTGTGTAATTGCATCGCCCACGGTGCGGGCGTATCCCGGGGCGTCGGGCGCATCGGCACTCATGCGAACGACGCCATTGAGTCCCTCAAAACGAATCACTTCGTCCGATTGCTCAAGAATGGGAGCAAGGCGCTGCAGCATGCCGGGCGTCATCGCCAAATCGCGAATCACGTGTCCCTCAAGTTCGACATAGCCACCCGCGAGGCAGACGATGCCGGTCCAGGGCAGCTCGAGCAGCTTTGGATGGATGCAGCTCAGCGTGCGCCCTGTGCAGATAAACGCCATATTGCCCTTGGCGACAAAATCACGGATGGCTTGCGAGACCGCTTCATTGGGATAGGGGGAGAGGTCTCGCTCGCTCTCGGGAAGCTCTTGTGCCACTCGAGGGTCTTGCCAGGCGAGTGTTCCGTCGATATCGAAGAAGCAGATATCGCCGCGCTTATGGGCTGCGCTGGCTGCAGGGGAGGCCGAGGTGGTGGGCACAAATCCCGGCTCGAGGCCCATGATCTGGTCAAAATGCTCTTTAACGCGGGGAACGGAGATGCCAATAATCACCTGGGCGGTCTTGCCCGTAATGATGAGGCCCTTGGCGCCCACCGCGACAAACGATGCGTTATCTGCAACGATGGAAGGGTCTGCGACCTCGACGCGCAGACGCGTGGCGCAGTTGGTTGCGCCCACGATATTGCCAACGCCACCTAAAAGCTGAATTACCCGCTCAGCGAGGACGTGATCTTGATCGGATCGACTATCGGCCTCGTCGTTGGGAGATTGCTCTTTGGCAAAGCCGCTTTCCGTTAAACGATCGATTGCCGCGCGATTGGCGACATGATCCTCGCGGCCCGGCGTCTTAAGGTCATAGGCCAAGATGAGTGCTCGAAAACTAACAAAAAAGATGAGGCTAAAGGCAAGGCCGATACCGAGCGCCAAAAGATAGGCACCGGCATGCGTGCGCATGAGCGGAATAAAGTTGAAGGCTGCCATCTCCATGAGGCCGCCCGAGAAGATGCCGACGATGCCAAAGAGATTCATGGTTGTGGCAAGGCAAGACGATAAGACGGCGTAGAGAAAAAAGAGCCCGGGGTGGGTGAACATAAAGAGAAACTCGAGTGGCTCGGTAACGCCGCAAACCACCGAGGCGATGATGGCGGGAACAAGGATGACCCTGAGGCCGGCGCGGCGCTCGGGTTTTGCGGTGGAGTAGAACGCGGCTGCGATGGCAGGAAGGCCAAAGAGCTTGACCCAGCCAGTGGCGGTAAAACCGGCCCACGGCGCAAGCTCATTAAGGGGGCGCGTGCTATGGGAGAGGATGGGGAGCAAGCTGCTCCACGTGGCGTAGATGCCGTCGTTAATGACCAGGTTGTCGTAGTAGATCGGCATGTAGAGCAGGTGGTGCAGCCCCATGGGCTCGAGCGCTCGCTCCAAAAGCACAAAGATGCCCACGCCAAAGGGGCCGACGCTCGTAAGTGCATGGCGCAGCGTTTCGGTCATTGCGTATACGGAGGGCACGATGGCGGCCGAGATAGCGGCAAGGGCAAACACGGCAAAAAAGCTGATGAGGTAGACCAGCGAGGAGCCCGAGAAGGTGCCGAGCCAATCGGGAACCTTGGCATCGTAGAAGCGGTCATGGATGGCGACGACGGTTGCCGATACCGCCAGCGGGCCGATAATGCCGGTGTCGAGCGTCTTGATGCCGTCGATGATGGTGATGCCGCTAGCGGAGGTCAAAGACGACGGGTACTTAAGTCCAAGATTGTCTCCGCTCAGCTTAATGATCTCGCTCAAAAAGAAGCAGTAGGCAAAATAGGCGACGAGAGCCTCGAGGCAGCAACGAGCCGGTTGTTTTTGGGCAAGACCGATGGGCAGCGCTACGGCAAAAAGGAGCGGGAGGCGTTTAAAGACCGTCCACGAGCCGCGCTGGATGATGGTCCAAAAAGCGTACCAAGGGGTTCCGTATACGGCGAGATCGCCGACGATGTCCGCAGTCGTTGCGAGAGCGGAGACGCCGACCATGAGGCCTGATATAGAAAACAGCATGGCGGGCGCGAACATTGCCCCGCCAAAGCGTTGGATTTTTTGCAGCATGTTCTGCCTTCCGAATATCGAGGCGCGTTGCGCGTGGGGAAACGTTTAAACAATGGATTCATTGTAGAGGACCAGACGATTGTCGTACCGGCAGTTTTGAGCGAAACCGATTTGGGCATGACAGAAACCGTCAACGGTTAAATCCTGTCGCTTTACCGATATTCGGTTTAAACAACTTTAAGAAATGCTATCGTGCCTAGCCGGAAATGAACAATGTAGAGGTGAAGTCATGCCAAAAGCGATTTACGAAGGAATCTACCGTGAGATCCGTTCGCGCATCATTAACGGGACCTATGCGTTTCAGGAGATGCTGCCAACCGAAGCCGAGCTGACCGCGGAGTTCGGATGCACGCGCAATACCGTCCGTCGCGCCTTGGGTATGCTGGCCGACGGGATGTTTGTGCAGCCCATACACGGCAAGGGCGTGCGCGTTATTTGGCTTAAGGGCGAAACCGACATGTTGGGCGCACTCGAAGAGGTTGAGTCGTTTGGCGAGTTCGCAAAACGCAACAATGCCGTCGCATCGACCGAGGTCAAGTCTTTTGAACATTTGATTTGCACTGAGCAACTCTCTCGTCGCCTGGGCTTTAAGGTGGGCGAGGAGCTGATTCGCGTGGTGCGTGTCCGAAGCCTTAACGGCAATGCGCGCCAAGTAGACCATGGTTACTTTTTGGAGTCGATCGCCAAGGGTCTGACGCCCGAGATCGCGGCGGATTCTATCTACGGCTATCTGGAGCACAAGCGCGGCGTCAAAGTGATGGCGAGCCGTCGTACGGTGAGTGTCGAGCTCGCCAACGATGAGGACTGCAGCTATCTTGACCTTGGTAAGTACAACTGTGTCGCCGTCATGGAGAGCCAGTCGTACACCTCGGACGGCATCTTGTTTGAGGTCACGCATGCCCGCACGCATCCCGAGATCTTCCACTACCGCGTCAACTCCAAGCGATAGCCGGCTAGCTCGCAGCCTGACGAGACTTATGCCCTCAAAGCGAAAACGCCCGGTCAAACCGACGATGCATCGGCTTGACCGGGCGTTTTCTCTGCATTCGATAACAAATAATTGTTTATACAAAACTTGTCAAGTATCAAGTTGAATATTACCGTTCACCGAAGTTTTTCTACCGCTCTAGTAATACTTGTTCAAACAACTAGCCAAATAGCGTATTGTACAAATCAGCAAAAGGGGCAAAGTCCCCGAGCCAATCTCCGAAGGCGGCGGCAAAGGGTGCCGCCACGGTGTGAAAGGGTGGATTGTAATGAAGAACGAAATGAGCAGAAGGCAGTTCCTGGGCTTTGCTGGTTCCGCGGCTGCGGTTCTTGGTCTGGGTCTCGTGGGCTGCGGTGGCTCCGCCGGCTCCGGCTCCTCTGCTTCTGGTGACGCTGCCGAGGTCTACTTCCTCCAATTCAAGCCCGAGGTCGACAAGGAGTGGAAGGAGATCGCCAAGGCCTATAAGAAGGAGAAGGGCGTCGAGGTCAAGATCGTGACCGCTGCCTCCAACACCTACGAGGAGAAGCTCAAGTCCGAGATGTCCAAGAGCTCCGCTCCGACCCTGTTCCAGGTCAACGGCCCCACCGGTCTTAAGAACTGGAAGGATTACTGCGCCGACCTGTCCGATACCAAGCTCCGCGGTGAGCTCATTGACGACTCCCTGGCTCTGCAGTCCGATGGCAAGGATCTGGGCATCGACTGGGTCCAGGAGAGCTACGGCATCATTTACAACAAGCAGCTGCTCGAGAAGGCTGGCTACAAGGCCGAGGACATCAACTCCTTCGACAAGCTGAAGGCTTGTGCCGACGACATCCAGGCCCGCAAGGACGAGCTTGGCGTTGAGGGTGCCTTCACTTCTGCCGGCATGGATGACTCCTCCAGCTGGCGCTACACCACCCACCTCGCCAACCTCCCGCTCTACTACGAGTTCGAGAAGGAGCACAACCAGGAGGACGACGAGATCAAGGGCGAGTATCTCGACAACTTCAAGCAGATTTTCGACCTGTACATCACCGACTCCACCTGCGATCCTTCGCAGCTTGCCTCCAAGACCGGCGACGACGCCACCAACGAGTTCGCAACCGGCAAGGCCGTCTTCTATCAGAACGGCTCTTGGGCATACGCTGACCTCACCAAGGCCGGTATGACCGACGACCAGCTCGGCATGCTGCCGATCTACATCGGCGTCGACGGCGAGGAGAACCAGGGCCTGTGCTCCGGCGGCGAGAACTACTGGTGCGTCAGCTCCCAGGCTTCCGAGGATGCCCAGAAGGCCACCGAGGACTTCATGTACTGGTGCGTCACCGCTGACACCCCGACCAGCATCATCGCCGACAAGATGGGTCTGACCGCTCCGTTCAAGAGCGCCAAGGAAACCACCAACGTCTTCTCGCAGCAGGCCGTTGCCATGGCCAAGGACGGCAAGAAGACCGTCGCTTGGGACTTCGTCTACATCCCCTCCGAGGAGTGGAAGAAGAACCTCAAGCAGGCTCTGATTGCCTACGCTGCCGATAACAGCAAGTGGGACGGCGTCAAGAACGCCTTCGTCGATGGCTGGAAGACCGAGAAGGCTGCTTCCGAGTAAGTAGTTGCTGCCCAAGCTATCTGATTAGCGACAGGGGGCGGGCAGACGTTGGTTTGCCCGCCCCCTGCATATTGAAAGGACCCTTCTATGGGCAAAGCACTCAAGCGCTGGTGGCCGCTCTTTATGCTGCCCACGTGCCTGGCGTTTATGATCGGGTTCGTGATTCCCTTTATCCAGGGCTTCTATCTCTCGTTCTGCCAGTTTATTACCATTAACAACGCGCATTTTGTCGGTATTGAGAACTACGTGCGCGCACTGTCCGATCCGCAGTTTGCCACGTCGTTCTTCTTTACCGTGGCGTTTGCCTTCCTGTCGACGGTGCTCATCAACGTGATCGCCCTCGCCATCGCGCAGGCGCTCACCCGCAAAGCGCTCAAGGGCACCAACATCTTCCGTACGATCTTCTTTATGCCTAACCTGATCGGCGGCATCGTGCTGGGCTACATCTGGCAGATTCTGATCAACTGCCTGCTCTCCAACGTGGGCGCCCAGCTCATCGCCCTTAACTCTGCTGCTGGCTTCTGGGGCCTTATCATCCTGACCCTGTGGCAGCAGGTCGGCTACATGATGATCATCTACATCGCTGGTCTGCAGTCCATTCCGTCCGACTACATCGAGGCCGCCAAGGTCGACGGTGCCACGGCATGGCAGACGTTTTGGAAGGTTAAGATCCCTAACCTGATGCCGACCATCACCATCTGCCTGTTCCTGTCCATCACCAACGGCTTTAAGCTGTTCGACCAGAACCTCGCCCTTACCGGCGGCGCTCCCGCGCACTCCACCGAGATGCTCGCCCTGAACATCTACAACACGTTCTATTCGCGTGCCGGTATCGCATGGCAGGGCATCGGTCAGGCCAAGGCGGTTATCTTCTGCATCCTGGTCGTAGCCATCTCCATGATTCAGCTTAAGGCCACGAGGTCCAAGGAGGTGCAGCAGTAATGAAACGCGATAAGGTTATCAACCGCGCGCTCTCGATTTTCTTTACGATTCTGTCGCTCGCGTGGATCTACCCCGTGTTCATGATTGCGCTCAATTCCTTTAAGAAAGCGACCGCAATCAGCACCACCACGGCGTTCGATCTGCTCACGCCCGAGACGTTCAACGGCCTCGCAAACTACATGCACGCCCTTAACGAGCAGGGCTTTGCCTCGGCATTTATGTACTCGCTCATCATCACGGTCACGTCGGTCGTGCTGATCTTGGTGTGCTGCTCCATGTGCGCTTGGTACGTGGTTCGTGTCAACAACAAGATCTCGAACTTCTTCTATTACCTGTTCGTGTTCTCGATGGTCGTGCCCTTCCAGATGCTCATGTTCACGCTGTCCAATTTGGCGGACCGCATCGGCTTCAACACGCCGTTCAACATCTGCTTTATCTACCTCGGCTTTGGCGCGGGCCTGGCGGTCTTTATGTTCGCCGGTTTTGTAAAGAACATCCCGCTCGAGATCGAGGAGGCGGCCATGATTGATGGCTGCAACCCGGTCCAGGTGTTCTTTAAGATCGTCCTTCCCATCATGAAGCCCACCTATCTTTCGGTCGGCATCCTCGAGACCATGTGGGTCTGGAACGACTATCTGCTGCCCTACCTTACGCTCGACTCCACCAAGTACAAGACCATTCCTATCTTGATCCAGTACTTCCGCGGCGGCTACGGCCACGTCGAGCTCGGCCCCATGATGGCCTGCATCATGATGGTCGTTATCCCCATCGTCATCATGTACATCCTCTGTCAGAAGTACATCATCGACGGCGTGGTGGCAGGTGCCGTCAAGGGCTGATGCCGTAACTGTTTTGCAAGTTTCTGCGGCGCCCCTCAGCGCGGCGCCGCGTATCGAAAGGTAGAGACATGGCCGAGATCGTTCTCAAACATGTTCAGAAGGTGTATCCCAACAACGAGTCAAAAAAGAAGGGCTTCTTTGGCAAAAAGAAGAAGACCGAGGAGAAGAAACACAACCTCAAGGTTACCGAGGACGGTGTGCTCGCTGTAGAGGACTTCAACCTCACCGTTCACGACCAGGAGTTCGTCGTCCTCGTTGGCCCCTCTGGCTGCGGCAAGTCCACGACGATGCGCATGGTCGCCGGCCTGGAGGACATCACCTCGGGCGATGTGCTCATCGATGGCAAGCGCGTCAACGACGTGGCACCCAAGGACCGCGACATCGCCATGGTGTTCCAGAGCTATGCTCTGTACCCCAATATGACGGTGTACGAGAACATGGCGTTTACGCTTGAGCTCAAGAAGGTCCCCAAGGACGAGATCGACCGCAAGGTTCGCTCCGCTGCCGAGATTCTGGGCATTACCGAGTACCTCGACCGTAAGCCCAAGGCGCTCTCCGGCGGCCAACGCCAGCGTGTCGCTATCGGCCGCGCCATCGTGCGTGACCCCAAGGTCTTCCTGATGGACGAGCCGCTGTCCAACCTGGACGCCAAGCTGCGTAACCAGATGCGTGCCGAGCTCATTAAGCTGCGTCACGAGATTAAGGGCACCTTCATCTACGTTACTCACGACCAGACCGAGGCCATGACCCTTGGCGACCGCATCGTGGTCATGAAGGACGGCGTTGTCCAGCAGATCGCCACGCCGCAGGAGGTCTTCAACCATCCCGCGAACATCTTCGTCGCCGGCTTCATCGGCGTGCCGCAGATGAATTTCTTCGATGCCCAGCTGGTGCGCTCGGGCAACGGCTTTACCGTCAAGACCGAGGATATGAACGTGGCGCTCGCCCCCGAGACTTGCGCTCAGCTTGCCCTCAACTGGGACGGCGGCGACGTGAAGGAGATTACGGCCGGCGTGCGTCCCGAGCAGATCCTGCTTGCCGACAAGGGCGAGGAGGGCGCGCTCCAGGGTACCGTCGAGGTGACCGAGCTCATGGGCTCGACCGAGCATGTCCACGTGACCGCTCCCGACGGCCAGTTTGTTCTGATTATCCCCGTCGTCGACCTCGAGGCCAAGGGCGCGCTCAAGGCTGGCGACACCATCTGGTTCAAGTTCGAGAAGAACGCGACCCACCTCTTCGATAAGGTCTCTGGCAAGAACCTTATCTAGGCCCGGTGCATCCAGGCCCTCCCTTTGGGCGACTGCGGTATTGCCATCCTTTTGCCGCGGTCACATATAAGGCTCCCCTCCCGTCCACTGGGCGAGAGGGGAGCCTTTCTTTGTGTTGGGGTTGTCTGGCCGGTCGTTTGTCTCGATCTGTAACAGGTAGGGCCGATTTCGGACGTTAGATGTTACAGATCGAGACGGTTCCGCCGAGCTAACCATTTCATCTAAATCTGTAACACCAAAGGCGAATTTCAGCTGCTAGATGTTACAGATCGAGATAAACCCAAAGGGTGGGGCTGGTATGTCTCGATCTGTAACAGCTGGGATCGTTTTGGTTGAGTAGTTGTTACAGATCGAGATTGTTTGGCCGAGTCGGGTCACAGGGTAACGTGCGGGCACAAAAAACGGAGCCGTGTCGCCACGACTCCGTTTCTCAAGAGGATGGGTAAGGGAAGCGAAATTAGTTCAGGTGCCAGATCTCGTCGTTGTACTGGGAGATGGTGCGGTCGGACGAGAAGGTGCCGGCGTTGGCAATAATGATGAGCGCCTTGCGCATCCAGGCGTCCTGGTCCTCGTAGTCGGCCAGCACGCGCTCCTTGGTCTGGATGTACTCCTCAATGTCGAGCAGGGCCATAAACCAGTCCTTGCCCTTAATGTCGTCGTGCAGGCGCTGCAGGCGCTCGGCATTGCCGGTCGCCATAAAGGCCGGGTTGGTGATGAAGTCCACCAGCAGTTTAATGCCGGGCTTGCGGTAGAGCACACCGGCGTCATAGGTGCCGTTGGCATAGAGCTGCTCGACCTGTTTGGACGAGGCACCAAAGGTATAAATGTTCTCGTCGCCCACGAGCTCGGCAATCTCCACGTTGGCACCGTCGAGCGTGCACAGGGTTAGGGCGCCGTTGAGCATGAACTTCATGTTGGAGGTGCCGCTCGCTTCCTTGGAGGCCAGGCTGATCTGCTCGGAGATATCAGCGGCGGGGATCACGCGCTCGGCGGCGGTGACGTTGTAGTTCTCGATCATGACAACCTGCAGGTAGGGAGCCACGTCGGGGTCGTTTGCTATCCACTGCGACAGCGTCAAGATCAGATGGATGATGTCCTGCGCGATAGTGTAGGCAGGCGCCGCCTTGCCGCCAAAGATGATGGTGACGGGGTGCTTAGGTCTGTTGCCGTTCTTGATATCGAGGTACTTCCAGATGATGTAGAGCGCGAGCATCTGCTGGCGCTTGTACTCGTGGATGCGCTTGACCTGGACGTCGATGATGGCGTTGGAGGGAATGGTCACGCCCTGCTCGAGCGCCATGAACTGGCGCATGATGGCCTTGGCCTCGACCTTGGTGGCGGCCAGGCGCTCAAGAACGTCCTTGTCGTCGGCGAACTTGGCGAGTTTGCTCAGATCGCCGGTGCTGCGCCAGTCGGTGCCGATCACATCGTCGAGCAGGCTGGCGAGCGCGGGGTTGGCCCCATGAATCCAGCGGCGGAAGGTGATGCCGTTGGTCTTGTTGGAGAACTTCTCGGGATAGATCTCGTAGAACGGATGAAGCTCGGTGTCCTCCAGGATCTTGGTGTGGAGGGCGGCTACGCCGTTGATGGAGAAGCCAAAGTGGATGTCCATGTGGGCCATGTGGACGGTGTCGTGCTCGTCGATGATGGCGACGCGCGGGTCATCGTGCTCGGCCTTCGCGATCTCATCGAGCTTGACGATAATGTCGGCGATGGCAGGGGAGACCTTCTGCAGGCTGGTGAGCGGCCACTTCTCGAGCGCCTCGGCAAGAATCGTGTGGTTAGTGTAGGCGACCATGGAGCGTACGATGGTAACGGCCTCGTCAAACTCGATGTCGTGCTCGGTGGTGAGCAGGCGAATGAGCTCGGGGATGACCATGGTGGGGTGCGTGTCGTTGATCTGGACAACGGCGTAATCGGCCAGATCGTGCAGGTTGCTGCCGCGCTCGACGGCCTCGTCGATCAAGAGCTGGGCGGCGTTGCTCACCATGAAGTACTCCTGATAGATGCGAAGTAGGCGGCCCTGCTCGTCGGAATCGTCGGGGTAGAGGAACAAGGTGAGGTTCTTGGCGATCTCGGTCTTGTCGAAGTCGATGGAGCTGCCGGGGACCAGGCCGTCGTCGACGCTCGCCAGGTCGAAAAGGCGCAGGCGGTTCTTGGTGGGCTGGCCGTAACCGGGCACATCGATGTTGACGAGCTTGGAGGTAACGGCAAAATCGCCGAATTCGACGGTGTAGGAGCGGTCATCGTCGACTAGGATGTCCTGCTCACCGAGCCACTCGTCGGGGACGGCCTTCTGCTGGTTGTCGACAAAGCGCTGACGGAACAGACCGTAGTGATAGTTGAGGCCCACGCCATCGCCGGTCAAGCCCAGCGTGGCGATGGAATCCAGGAAACATGCGGCCAAGCGGCCCAGGCCGCCGTTGCCGAGTGACGGCTCGACCTCGAATTCCTCGATCTTGTTGAGGTCGTGGCCTGCGGCGGTGAGCTGGTCCTTAACCTCGTCGTAGATGCCGAGGTCGATCATGTTGTTGATGAGCAGCTTACCGATCAAAAATTCGGCGGAAATGTAATAGAGCTTTTTCTTGCCGTTGTTGAGCGGGCGGGCGGCGGAGCGCTCCTGCACGAGTTTGACCAGCAGCTTGTAAATGCGACGGTCGTCGAGCTGCTCGAGCGAGGTGCCAAAAGACTGCTCGGCGAGTTCCATGAGGTTAATTTGGGGCATGTTTTCTCCTGTGATGGGTTGTTTCATGTCTGCAATTCATAAGAAGCCCGCGCGAGGGGATTGGGGTGGCCTCGCGCGGGAAAAGCAAGCGCGTCCGCACGGTGGGGAGGGGTCAGGCGCGGTAGCTCCTATTGAGGAAGCTCGATTTCGGCTTCCGACGGGATGCGGAAGTAGGTCTCGGTCCAGTCGGTGAGTTTGTGCTCGAGCTCGCGGGTGATGGCGCCGTCGAGCATGCGCCAGGTCCAGTTGCCGCCCAGTGTGGCAGGGGTGTTGATGCGCGCCTCGTTGCCCAAGTTGAGCAGGTCCTGCATGGTGTAGATGCACGTGTCGCTCACGCTGGCTGCGATGGTTCGGTTGAGTGCGTCGGTGATAGGCTCGCCGGCCTGCTGATGGGTGTACAGGGCTGCCTGCTCGCGCTGACGCGGGGTGGCCGTTCCCTCAAACCAGCCGCGCGCCGTCTCGTTGTCGTGGGTGCCCACGTAGGCGACGGTGTTGGCGATGTAGTTATGCGGCAGGTAGTACGAGTTGGTGCCCTCAAAGGCAAACTGCAGGATCTTCATGCCGGGGAAGCCCGAGTTGTCGCGCATGTCGATGACGCCGGGGGTGAGGAAGCCCAGGTCCTCGGCGATGATGGGCAGCGTGCCGAGCTTTTCCTCGAGCGTCTTGAAGAACTTGAGGCCGGGACCCTGCGTCCACGAACCGTAGGACGAATCGGGCGAGGAGAACGGCACCTCCCAATAGGCCTCGAAGCCGCGGAAGTGATCCAGGCGGATGACGTCGTACATGTCGAGGGCGGCGCGAATGCGGCCCTCCCACCAGGAGAAGCCGTCGGACTCCATGGCGTCCCAGTCGTAGATGGGGTTGCCCCAGTACTGGCCGGTGGCCGAGAACTGGTCGGGCGGCGTGCCGGCGACGCTCACGGGATTGCCGGCGGCGTCGATCTTAAAGAGCTCAGGTGTCGCCCACATCTCGACGGAGTCACGCGAGACATAGATGGGCAGGTCGCCGATGATGAGAATGTCGCGCTCGTTGGCATAGGCCTTGAGGCGGCTCCACTGGCGATCGAAGAAGTACTGCGTCATCTGGTGGTAGAGCATACGCGCCGGATGGTCGGCGCAGACCTTGGCGGAAGCCTCGCCGCGGGTGCGGAGCTCCGCGGGCCACTCCCAAAACGCCTTGAGACCGCACTCCTCTTTGACGGTCATGAACTCACAGTAGGGGATGAGCCAGTCCTCGTTGGCTTGGATAAAGCCATCGAAATCGGCTGGCTTGTCGGCGGCAAAGCGCTCAGCGGCGCGGTCGAGAATCTGACGGCGGCCGCCAAAGATAGCACCGTAGTCGACATTGCTGGGGTCGGATCCCAGATACACGCCATCGATATCGCGCTGCTCCAGATACCCTGCCTCGATAAGCTCGGCAAAGTCGATAAAGTTGGGGTTGCCAGCGCGGGCCGAGAACGACTGATAGGGCGAATCGCCATAGCTGGTCGTCGTAAGGGGCAGAATCTGCCAGTAATGTTGTTTGCACGAGGCGAGAAAATCGACGAAGTCGTAGGCATTCCAGCCAAAGCCGCCGATTCCGTATGGTCCGGGCAGAGATGAGACGGGCATGAGGACGCCGCTTGCACGCTCCATGAATGCGCTCACCAACCTTCTTGTTGTGGGGTCGGCCTGCCGATGGATGTGCAGTCCGCCTCCGATGTTCTGATCTGATACGCCTATTGTAAAACATGTTGTTTAAACATGTACAGGCAAGATAAAAAAGTTGGTCGATTTTCGGCGAATGGTTGCATGCCATGAAAAAGCCCCGACCTCACAACGTGAGATCGGGGCAAGAGCGGTATGTAGGTTTTTGCTACTCGGCGTCGGCGAAGCCGTTGGGGTTGTGGCTCTGCCAGTTCCAGCTATCGCGGCACATGTCCGCGATGTCGTACTGGGCCTTCCAGCCCATCATGCGCTCGGCCTTGGAGGCATCGCACCAGTTGGCAGCGATGTCGCCGGCGCGGCGCTCGCGGATCACGTAGGGCAGCTCCTTGCCACAAGCCTTGGAGAAGGCGGCGACGACCTCGAGTACCGAGGTGCCGGTGCCGGTGCCCAGGTTAAAGATCTCGACGCCGGTCTTGCCGTTCATCCAGTTAAGGGCGGCAACGTGACCAGAGGCCAGATCGCACACGTGGATGTAGTCGCGCACGCCGGTGCCGTCGGGGGTGGGGTAGTCGTTGCCAAAGACCTGAACGGCCTCGAGCTTGCCCACGGCGACCTGGGCGACATAGGGCACCAGGTTGTTGGGGATGCCCTTGGGGTCCTCGCCGATCAGGCCCGACGGATGAGCGCCGATGGGGTTGAAGTAACGGAGCAGCACGACGTCCCACTCGGGGTCGGCGGTGTGGACGTCCATAAGGATCTGCTCGATCATCCACTTGGTCCAACCATAGGGGTTGGTCGCGGGCTTCTTAGGATCCTCCTCGGTGACGGGCGGGTTGTCCGGGTCGCCGTAGACGGTCGAGGAGCTCGAGAAGATGATGGACTTGCAGCCATGGTTGCGCATGACGTCGATGAGCACCAGGGTGTTCTCGATGTTGTTGTGGTAGTACTCGACGGGCTTGCTCGCCGACTCGCCGACGGCCTTAAAGCCGGCAAAGTGGATGACACGGTCGATCTGATGGGTATCGAAGATCTTGTTCATCGCATCGCGGTCGAGCACGTTGGCCTCGTAGAAGGTGAGGTTCTTGGCGGCCTCGTCGCCCACGATGGTCTTGACGCGGTCGACGGCGACGGCGCTGGAGTTGGAGAGATCATCGACGATGACGACCTGGTAGCCACCCTCGAGCAGCTGAACGACGGTGTGCGAGCCGATAAAGCCGGCGCCACCGGTAACGAGGACGCAGGTGTCTTTGGGGTCGAGTGCTTTGGACATGTAGTCTCCTATCGAATCAGGAACACTTCTAGAGGGGAGTATAGCGCAGGCGGGGACGCCCAAATGGTGCACTGTAGGAAAAGCAGAGGATTATGTTAACGTACTCATATAAGAGCTTGCTCAATTGTTACCTCAAATTTGACAATTGCTTACGAGCCGCCGACCTTGTAGTTTCCTGCCGTTCGTGGAAATCGTTGGGACGCGCCATATGTACGCTAATATGTATGAGTTGAGCGACATATAAATAAGCATGTAACGGAGTACATATGTCACCAAACAGCGATTCCATCCTTTCCCAGGAGCTCTCGCGCCGCACTGCCCTTAAGGCCCTGTTCGGCGCCGCTTCTGCGGCAGTTCTTTTTGGCCTGCCCACTCGCGCCCATGCGGCGGAGGCTTCCAAAGAAACCACCGATAAATTGAATGCCGCCCAGGCCCAGCTCGACGAGGTTCAGGCCCAGCTCGACAGCATCGCAAATGAGTATGCGGCGCTGGCCAACAAGAATGCCCAGACCCTCAACGACATCGAGAATGTCCAGGGCAAGATTGACGACACGCAGGCCCAGATCGATGAAAAGAAGGCCGAGCTCAAGAAGAAGCGCAACGACCTTTCCGATCGCGTGGCCGCCAGCTACAAGTCCGGCGGCACGAACATCCTGTCGCTGCTGCTGGCCTCTGGCTCGTTTGAGGAACTCGTCGCCAACGCGCATTACGTTGAGAAGATCAACAAGAGCGACCGCGATGCCATCGAGGATATCCAGACGATTCAGGCTGAGCTCGACGCACAGAAGACCGAGCTCGAATCACAAAAGGCCGACCTGGAGAAACTCAAGGACCAGCAGACGGCTCAGATGCAGGATATGCAGGCCAAGCAGCAAGAAGTCCAGACCGTGCTGAACGGTCTTTCCGACGACGTCAAGGAACTCATGGCTCAGCGCGATTCCGAGATCCTCGCTGCCGCCCAGGCTGAGGAGGCCGCTAGGAAGGCGGCTGCGGCAGCCGCGGCCTCTGCGAACACGGGCTCTTCTTCGGGTGGCTCGAGCTCGGGTGGCGGCTCGTATGCCGGCGGCACCCCGCAACAGACGGGCGGTTCGGGCAAGCAGCAGGCCGTCGTCAATGCGTGCTACTCGACGCCTTCTCCCGGCCAGGGCTGGTGTGCTGCCTGGGTTACCAACGTCTTCCGCAATGCCGGCGTGGGCTATTTTGGCGGCAACGCGTGTGACATGTTCAACGCCTGGTGCTATAGCTCCGACCGCTCGGCGCTGCAGGTGGGCATGATCGTGGCCGATTCCTCGCACAGCGGCACGGGTGCTCCGGGCCTTATCTACGGTCATGTGGGTATCTACGTTGGCGGCGGCATCGTTATGAGCAACGAGGGTGCCATTACGTCTAAGTCGCTTGATTCGTTCATCAGCTTTTATGGTACTGGCTCTGGCGTGCGTTGGGGCTGGCTTGGCGGTATTGCGCTGTCGTAACGCAAGTTGGGCCGGGACTGTCCGAGAGGCATAAGGTTGCCTGCTCGGACAGTCCTGCTCGCACGGAGAGCACATTAAGTGCTCTCCGGCTCGTGCGGAACTCGCGATCAACCTTATGCCTCTCGGACTGTCCCGGCCCTCTTGGGTTCGGGGCGCGACACACCGGACTGGTTGTCTGAATTAAAGAAAGTGAAGGCCCCTTTCGGGGCCTTCTTTTTTAGAGGAATTCGCCGACTCGGTGGACTTCGGGTTCGAGGTCTACGTCGAATTGGTCTTTGACGGTTGTTTGGATGTGGCGGATGAGTTCGTCGACATCGGCGGCGGTGGCGTGGTCGGCGTTGACGATGAAGCCGCAGTGCTTCTCGCTCACCTGCGCGCCGCCAATGGCGTGTCCTCGCAGGCCGGCGTCCATGATGAGCTTGCCGGCAAAGTGGCCCTCGGGGCGCTTGAAGGTGGAGCCGGCACTCGGCATGTCGAGCGGCTGCTTGTCTTCGCGGCGCTGGCGGTAGTCGTCCATGTCGGCCTTGATCATCGCGGCGTTACCCGGGGCGAGATTGAAAGTGGCCGAAAGCACGATAAAGCCGTCGTCGGCGATGCGGCTCTTGCGGTAACCCAGGTTGAGCTCATCGACATCGAACTCGATGATATTGCCGCTGCCGCGGGTGCCGTCGTCGAGCATGCGGGCGGGCTTGTAGACGCGTACAGATTCCAGCACATCGGCCATGCAGGCACCGTAGGCGCCGGCGTTCATGTAGCAGGCGCCGCCGACCGATCCGGGGATACCCGAGATGGGCTCCATACCGGTGAGGCAGGCTTCGGCGGCAGCCGCCGCAACGTCGGAAAGTAAGGCGCCGGCTGCCGCCGTGACGTGCGTGCCGTCGACCGTAATGTCGGAGAGGCCCTTGCCCAGCGCTACGACGACGCCGCGGATGCCCTTGTCACCGACGAGTAGGTCGGAGCCGTTACCCACGATGGTGAGTGGCAGATTGCAGCGGTAGCAGGTGTCGAGCGTGGCGACGAGGCCCTGCTCGGTGTCGGGCGTGACAAAGACATCGGCCGGGCCGCCGATCTTAAACGTGGTGTGCTCGCGCATGGGTTCGCTCATGAGTACGTTGTCCTCGCCGGCAACGCCGGCGAGCGCGCAGAGCAGGTCCTCGTTAAAAAAGTCGTTCTCGTGCATACGAATATCCGCCTTTTGGTGGTTGTTGTCATCAATCGATTGCAATATACCCCACCTGGACGGATTTGGTGCGCTGACGGCGATAAAACAGCCGTCCACCGGATTGGTAAAGTGTTTATCACCGAGGTAGATGGGCAGTCGCTATACTTTCAAGAGATTGCGCGTAAACCCGGAAGGAGCGAGATGGCCAACAAAGTCACCCTCAAGCAGATCGCCCAGGAGGTGGGGCTTTCCCCTTCGTCGGTCTCGCTTGTTCTCAATAATCGGCCCTGTCGCATCTCGGAAGAAAACCGCAAGCTCATCAAGGAGGTTGCGGCGCGCAACCACTATGTTCCTAACCAGATCGCGCGCAGCCTGGTCATGCGCGAGTCGCGCACGCTGGGCCTTATCGTTCCCAATATCGAGAGCCGCTTTTTTGCCTCGCTCGCCGGCAGCTTGGAAAAGCGCTGTCGCGAGGACGGCTATGCGCTCTTCATTACCAGCTCGGGCGGAAGCGCCGAGGACGATCTGGAGCTCCTGCGCCAGCTGGTGACGCGCGGCGTCGACGGCGTCTTTCTGGTGGTGGGTGACGAGTTTTCCGACGATCGTGCCCTGCGCGAGGAAGTGAGCCATCTGCCCATCCCGGCCGTAATGGTCGACCGTGCTATTGAGGGGCTCGAGTGCGACAAGGTGATGTTCGACCACGAGATGGGCGGCTATATGGCCACCCGCTATCTGATCGAGCAAGGCCACCGCCGTATTGCCTGCCTGGTTAATGCCCGCCGTTCCAATACGGGTCGCAAGCGACTTGCCGGCTATGAGCGCGCGCTGCGCGAGGTTGGCCTGCCGATCGACGCGCGTTTGGAGTTTGAGAGCGAGTACTACATTCCGAGCGCATACGAGGCCTCGGAGGCAGTGCTCGCAACTGACGCCACTGCCGTGTTCGCAAGCTCGGATAACATTGCCCTCGGTTTGCTCAAGCGCTTGCACGAGATGGGGAAGAGCATCCCGGGCGATATCTCGGTGGTGAGCTATGACAACTCGGCGGCCGACGTTCTCTTTGAGCCGGCACTGACCGCGATTGAGCAGGACCCTGGTGTCCTTGCGGAGCATGCTTTTGGCTGCATGTCCAAGCGTCTTGCCGGTAGGGGCGGCAGGCGTGCCGAAGAGGTCGTTCTGGAGCCGGAGCTTATCGTTAAGGACAGCGTGCTCGAGCTTACTAAACACAACTAAACACGTTTACCAATTTGCAGAGACCGAATGTGGAGCACCTGTGACAATCAACGCCGCAGGTGAATGTCGCGTTTTGCTAATCGATGGGATTGATAAGGGTGGTAAAACGTTTTTTCACCATGATAAAACGTTTTAGCAAATATACTGGTCCCAACGAAAGGTTGCCGTATTGGAGGGTGACCGCACAGCGAAGGGACATAAACAATGGCTAAAACACTGGGGACGCCGTGGCAAAAGCTGGGCCACGAGGTGCCGGCTTCCGAGCTCGAGGGCGTCGACCTGTATTGGCGCGCATCGAACTATCTGTCCGTCGGTCAGATCTACCTTCGCTCTAACCCGCTAATGCGCCCCGACTTTGTCGACGAGAAAACCGGTGAGGTGCGCGACTTCGGTCGTCCGGACGTTAAGCACCGCCTGGTTGGCCACTGGGGCACCACGCCCGGCATCAACTTCCTGCTCGGTCACGTCAATCGACTGATCGCCGACCACAACCAGAATGCTATCTTCTTGATGGGCCCTGGTCACGGTGGCCCCGCCGGTACTGCTCAGTCGCTGCTCGACGGCACCTACCGCGAGATTCGCCCCGACATCACCAATGACGAGGCAGGCCTGCAGAAGTTCTTCCGCCAGTTCTCCTATCCCGGCGGCATCCCGAGCCACTTTGCGCCCGAGACGCCCGGTTCCATCCACGAGGGCGGCGAGCTCGGCTACACGCTCAGCCACGCTTACGGTGCCGTTATGGACAACCCGAGCCTGCTGGCCGTGGCCGTGGTGGGCGACGGCGAGTCCGAGACCGGTCCGCTCGCGACCTCTTGGCAGTCCAACAAGCTCGTGAACCCGGCAACCGACGGCATCGTCCTGCCGATCCTGCACCTCAACGGCTACAAGATCGCCAACCCCACCATCCTTGCCCGCGTGTCCGATGAGGAGCTCACCAAGTTCTTTGAGGGCATGGGCTATAAGCCGCACTTCTTTGTCGCCGGCTTTGACGACGAGAGCCACGCAAGCATTCATGCGCGTTTCGCTGCCCTGTTTGAGCAGGTCTTCGATGAGATCTGTGACATCAAGGCAACCGCGCAGGCCCAGGCCGCCGCAGGCGAGACCGTGGTCCGCCCGGCCTACCCCATGATTGTGTTCCGCACGCCCAAGGGCTGGACCTGCCCCAAGCAGATCGACGGCAAGAAGACCGAGGACTCCTGGCGCGCGCATCAGGTGCCGCTGGCGAGTGCCAAGGACACCCACGAGCACTTCCGCGTGCTGCGCGAGTGGCTGCGTTCCTACAAGCCCGAGGAGCTCTTTACGCCCGAGGGCCAGGTGCGCCCCGAGGTGACGGCCTTTATGCCGACCGGCGAGCTGCGCGTCGGCGCCAACCCCAACGCGAACGGCGGTAAGGTGCGTCGCGAGCTCGAGCTGCCCGATATTCATGCCCACGAGGTCCCCGTCGACACTAATGGTCATGGCTGGGGCTCCACCGAGGCCGCCCGCGTCTTTGGTGAGTACACTGCCGACGTTCTAGCCAAGAACATGGATGACTTCCGCATCTTTGGTCCCGACGAGACCGCGTCCAACCGCCTGCAGGCTGCCTACAAGGTGACCAAGAAGCAGTGGGACGCCGGCTTCTACGAGGACGAGGCCAACGACGAGCTGCTGGCAGGCTCCGGTAAGGTCGTCGAGCAGCTGTCCGAGCACCAATGCGAGGGCTTCCTCGAGGCCTACGTGCTCACTGGCCGTTCCGGCGTGTGGAGCTCCTACGAGAGCTTTGTCCATGTGGTCGACTCCATGGTCAACCAGCACTGCAAGTGGCTCGAGGCTACCAAGCGCGAGATTCCGTGGCGTGCCCCCATCAGCGGCCTTAACATTTTGCTGTCGAGCCACGTCTGGCGTCAGGACCACAACGGCTTCTCGCACCAGGACCCCGGCTTTATCGACCTGCTGCTCAACAAGGCCAACGACACGCACATCGTGAATGCCTACTATCCGGCCGACGCCAACATGGCCCTTGCCGTTGCCGAGCGCGTCTACCAGTCCACCGACTGCGTCAACGCCATCTTCTGCGGCAAGCAGCCTGCTCCGACCTTCCAGACGGTCGACGAGGCCAAGGCGGAGCTCGCCGAGGGCGTTGCGACCTGGGAGTGGGCATCGACCGCCGATTCGCTCGCCGAGGCCGATGTCGTGGTCGCCACCTGCGGCGACGTGCCGACGCTCGAGGCTCTGGCTGCAACCGACATGCTGCGCGAGCTGGGCATCAAGGTATGGTTCGTCAACGTGGTCGATCTGCTCAAGATCCAGAACGTCTGCGAGAACGACCAGGCTCTCAGCGACGAGCGCTGGGCTGAGCTGTTCGGCTGCGGCGAGAAGCCCGTCCTCTTCGCGTTCCACGCCTATGCCGGCACGATTCGCCGCCTGATCTGGAACCGCCCCGGCCACGATGCCTTCCGCGTCCACGGCTACGAGGAGAAAGGCTCCACGACAACGCCGTTCGACATGCTGCGCCTGAACAACATGGACCGCTGGACACTGGCCGCCGACGTGCTGCGCATGGTCGACGCCGATAAGTTTGCCGAGCAGATTGATAAGTGGGAGGCATTCCGCACCGAGGCCTTTGAGTTCGCGTGCGATGAGGGCTTCGATCACCCGGCCTTTACCGACTGGGTCTGGCCCGACGCCGCTGCCGCAACGGCAGCCGACGGCGCACTCTCCGCAACGCAGCTAACTGCCGGCGACAACGAGTAGGTAGGCATCCGGGACGGTCTCGCGCTGGGGCCTTGCCCGGCGGGGTGGCTTTGTCTGGGGAAGTGGGCTTCGCGAACTTCCCCAGACAAAG
>NZ_QRTA01000021.1:0-33233 GCF_003457875.1 Collinsella sp. AF28-5AC
GAGCGGGGGCTCCTGTCGTTTCCGTGCCCCTGGATTGGGTCATAGTGTCTGACTTCGCCAAGACATCGGTGTTGCCCGACCAGTCGTTTTGGCACTTAGGTGGCAATTAGGGACGTTCCTTATGTGCCGGCACTTGGGGACACTCCTTGCGCTGATAGTCGTTGGGTTAGTCGTTGGGGACGTTCTTGTTTGACTAGTCATTTAAGAACGTCCCAAACGACTAACTTCCTTCCCGTAACCTTTCTGCAACAATTTGCCCTTCACGCTGCCCGACTTCGCTCGTAACGTTCCCTGCGCTACACTTAGTCGCACTGTGGCGCTGCCGCGCCGCGCCCGAACCAAGGGGGACACTCATGAAGAACACTCAGCTGCTGCTGATCAACGATATGTGCGGTTACGGCAAGGTCGCGCTTTCCGCCATGCTGCCGGTGCTGTCGCACATGGGCTATCGCATTCACAACCTGCCGACGGCCCTCGTTTCCGATACGCTCAACTACCCCAAGTTCTACATCCACGACACCACGGAGTATGTCCGCCAGAGCCTCGCTATCTGGGAGGAGCTCGGCTTTGAGTTCGACGCCATCTCGACCGGCTTTATCGTGACCGAGGAAGAGACGCGCATCATCTCGGACTTCTGCCACCGCCGTGCGCAAAAGGGCACCAAGGTGTTCGTTGACCCCATCATGGGCGACAACGGCAAGCTCTATGCGGGCGTGCCCGAGTCCACGATTGGCCTTATGCGGCGCCTGCTGGAGTGCGCAGACTACGCGGTGCCCAACTATACCGAGGCGTGCCTGCTTGCCGATAGGCCTATCGCCGAGCAAATTACGCCCGATGAGGCCCGCGCCCTTGTGGACGCTGTGCGCGAGCTGGGTGCCAAGTCGGTGGTCATTACGAGCGCCGTGGTCAATGGCACGAACGCGGTTATCGGTTACGACCATGTGGCGGGGGAGTACTTCACGATTCCCTTTGAGCTCATTCCGGTCTATTTCCCGGGCACGGGCGACACGTTCTCGGCGGTGCTCGTCGGCCGCGTTATGGCCGGTTGGAGCCTGCAGCGTGCGACGAGCGATGCCATGCGCGTGGTAGCGGAGCTTATCGAGCGCAATGCCGACCAGGAGGATAAGTCCGCCGGCCTTCCCATCGAGGCCTGCCTGGATGTGATTGACCATGAGTAATGCTGATGAGGGCGGCGTCAAGCCTGCGGGCGAGAACAAGCCGCTCGGCGCGCCGCGTGGCAAGCGTCCGCGTATCCGCGTGAGCTGCGTGGACCAGCTGGGTGCGTGCCGCTGCCACCATGGTCACAAGCCGGGCGACGTCTTTGACTTCGACCGAGACCGCGGCAAGATGTGCGCTATGGCCTGCCATGTGGGCTTTCCCTATATCGATATCCTGCGCTATGGCGGAACCGTGCCTGGCAACGAGCCCGGCACGGCAAAGTTCTGCTGCCCCGAGGTCGATACGCTGAACGTCTGGCTTGCCGAGATCGTCGACGAGTAGTCGAGCGCAATGTGACAAAGGGACAGTCCCTTTGTCACATTCGCCGGGGCTGCCCCTTCTTTTTGCTTATAATCCTAAATCTCTGCATTTCATCCGATTTTAGGTTCTAAAAATCATACATTTCATCGATAATTAAGCGCATAAAACTTTGCATTTCATTTGATGACACTGAGGGGAGAGCCTATGCTGCGCAGGAAAATAGCGGCAGAGCTGGAGCGTTGGCTGAAGTCTGCCGAGCAAAAGGCCTTATTCATCACGGGTTCTCGCCAGATCGGCAAAAGCTATTCGATTCGCGCATTTGGCAAAGCCAGCCATGCAACCTACATCGAGCTCAATCTCATGGAAAATCGCCAGGCAAAAGATGCTCTTCTCGAGGCGCGGAATGCCGATGATTTCATCAGCAGGGTGACGCTTCTTTCGGGAAAGTCGATTGCACCAGGCAAAACGCTCGTGTTTATCGATGAGGTCCAAGAGGCCCCCGACATCATGACGATGGCAAAGTTCCTTGTAGAGGACGGGAGGTGCCGCTGGGCGTTTTCGGGGTCAATGCTCGGGACCCAGTTCAAGGGCGTCAGGTCCTATCCCGTGGGGTATGTCCACGAGCTTAGGATGTTCCCGCTCGATTTTGAGGAGTTTTGCTGGGCAACCGGGGTGAGCGAGGGGGCTCGCCAAACGATACGTGACGCGTGTATCAGCGAGAGGCCCATTCCTGATTACATTCATGACGCGATGATGGCAAACTTCAGGACCTATACCGTTGTCGGCGGAATGCCGGAGGTCGTGCAGCGTTTCCTTGACACGCAGGGCGACCTTGCCTCTGTTCGTCAGCTACAGTCCGAGCTCAACGAACAGTACCGACGGGATATTTCCAAGTATGCAAGCGGGCGTGCCCTTCAGGTGCAGAGCATCTACGATCAGCTCCCCATTATGCTTGAGGGCGAACACAAGCGTTTCGTGCTCAATTCCATTGACCCCAAGGCGCATTATGAGAAGTACCAGCGAGATTTTGTCTGGCTTGTCGATGCCGGCGTTGCTCTCAAAGCCGATATCGTAACCGAGCCAAAGTCGCCCCTGCTCAAGACGGCACGGCCATCGCAGTTCAAGCTATACCAATCGGATACGGGCATGTTGATGGCGCGCTACCCCGTTGGAGTCGCCCAAGCGGCGTATCTTGATAGCAAGGAGCCCAATCTGGGCGGCTTTTACGAAAACGTGGTGGCCCAGCAGCTGGCTGCCCAAAATCGCCAGCTTTACTACTATCAGACAAAAAAGCGCGGTGAAGTGGACTTTGTGGTCGATGGGCCGGATGGGACGGCTGTTCCGATCGAGGTTAAATCGGGCTCCTATTACCACGCGCACGCTGCGCTCGGTCATGTGCTTGATACGGCTGAATATGGCGTAAGGCTCGGGATTGTTTTCTCGAGAGGCAACGTTGAGCGCAACGGAGCGGTTCTCTATTTGCCGCTATATGCGACCTGGGCCCTTTCGGATGTTTTGGGCGACTCCTGCGCCGAGGGGATAAAGCTGGAGGTCAAGCCGGTCTAGGGCCAGTCCCGGATGTGGCAAAGGGGCAGTCCCTTTGTCACATTCATGAGCGTGGATTTTCTCCCGTTTAGAGCGCACTCGAGCGCTCAAAGTGGGAGAAAACCCACGCTCGTTTCGCGCCGGAGACGTGGCTCGCGACCTCGCTTGTCTACAGTTGCTCGAGCATAGCGGTGCAACCGTCGAGCACGTCGCGGTAGGTGGCATCGAAGTTGCCGGTGTACCAGGGATCGGCCACGTCACCGGGGCGCTCGGTCCAATCGAGCAAGCGTGTAACCTTGCCGTCGGGGTCGTCGCCAAAGATGCGCCGCAGGCCGCGGGCGTTCTCGTCGTCCATATAGACAATGTGGTCCCAGTCGCCATACTCCGCGCGACGCACCTGGCGGGCACGGTGCGCAACGACGGGAATCCCGACTTCACGCAGCTTGGCGACCGTGCCATGATGCGGCGGGTTGCCGATCTCCTCAGTTGAGGTCGCAGCGGAGTCAATGACAAACTCGCCCGCGCGCCCGGCGCGCCGCACCAGCTCGGTAAACACGGACTCAGCCATCGTCGAGCGACAGATGTTCCCATGGCAGATAAACAGTACACGTTGCATATGCGGTTTCCTTTCGATCGCCATCATCGAGCTCGAGTATCGCATCTACGCCTGCGCCATCGTCCTCTTGCGTTCCCAGCGAGCCAACTTAATCGTCACCAGCGTGAGCGCCCAGGCCACAAGCGAGAACACGGCACCGACCGCGCCTACATATGCAATGCCAACGCTGCTTACCACGGCGCCGCCCACTGCGGTGCCAAACGAGATGCCGACGTTAAACGCCATGGGCTCAACCGAACTTGCGAGTACCATCGACTTGGGATGGCGGCTGCGTGCCACGTCCATAAAGTGCGTGATGCACGACACCGAGAACAGGTACATGAGCAGCGCCAGGCTAAAGACAAAGACCAGCGCGAGCGGCATGGTGCCGCCCACAGCAAACAGTCCGAGTAACGCTGCAGCCTGCAGCACAAACGTCACGAGTAGCGCCTTCATGCCAAAGCGCGCATCGATCCATCCGCCCAGGATGTTCGAGATCAGGCAGAACACGCCGTAGGCCATGAGCGTGGTACTGGCTTCGACCGTGCCCATGCCCAGCACCTGCTCAAGATAAGGCGTCACGTAGCCGTAAAAAACGTAGACCGACCCCACGCCAAACAAAAAGATGAGCATGCCGGTGATGATGCTCGGCTCGCGTAGTAGACCCGCCTGTTCGCGAAAAGTGGCGGGCTCGTCGGTTTGCCCAGCGCGCGGCATAAACGCCACGAGCGCTCCGCAGATCAGAACGGCAAAGGTCAGCGTGCCGTACATGGCCACGTGCCAGTCGAGCGTGTCGGCCACAAACTTGCCGATCGAAGTGACAAAGACCATTGCCACGGAAAACGCGCCGTACACTACCGAGATGGCGAGTGAGGTCTGCTGCGGGGACAGCAGCTCAGGGATGTACGTTACGCCCACGGCGAGCAGCGCACCCGAGACGGAGCCCAGGACAATACGCGAGATAAACAGCACTTGAAAGTTGGGCGCCAGCGCCATAACCAAATTGCCGAGCACAAAGACGATGCTGTAGCACACGAGCAGCTGGTAGCGGCGAAAACGCCCCGTGCTGAGCGCAAGCACTGGCGTCGCGATGGCGTAGACAAGCGCAAACACGCTAATAAGTTGGCCTGCGGTGGCAAGCGATACGCCGAGTTCCGTTGCCAAGTCGCTTTCGATGCCGATGACCACGAACTCGGAGCAGCCGAGCGAGAATCCCAACAGCACGAGCAGCGCCAGGCAGAGCTTGGTGCGCGCAGGGGAGAGCGCGGCGGCGGTTGACTTACTTTTAGGCGTGGTTGCGGCGGTCAAGGTTGTCACTCCAATGTCGCATGAATAAGCGAGATTCAATCCCTGCAACTCTAGCAGAATGTGACAAAGGGACAGTCTCTTTGTCACATTGCGCTGCCGGCCGGTCGCCCAAACCGTCACAACATTCGGCGAAAATCTCGAAATCGAGGAAAAACGTCGAATGTTGTGATGGTTTTCCTATCTGTGCCGGCGAGCTGCCGTGCCGTCTGGGGGTATAAGACTAGCGAGTGTTTATTTGCGAGGCCTAAGGGGCGCCCCGTATGGATATCGATAACTTTGAATGGTGGTATAGCGAGGGTGAGGCTCCGGACGAGGAGTGGGACGAGCCCATGCCGCGTGACGTGTCGAGCGACGAGGACGAGACCGGCAACGACGTCGCCGCCGATTCGGACGCCGCCCTCGACCCCGTCGAGCCCCTGACCTTCGAACAAGCTTGGGCCCAGGCCGAGGCAGACGAGGCCAAGGCCGACGCTACGGCCACGCTCGGCGAGCCAGCCGACATGTCCATCTCGCCGGCAAAGATCCCGCAGCCGCGTCACACCATCGACCCCGACAGCACGGCATCCTTCAGCATTCTCGACGTGCCCGCGCAAGGCGCCCAGGCGCCTGCGCCCACACATCGCCCCGACCTGGCTCGTGAGGAAGACGCGGGCCGCCGTTCTCCGCTCGGCCCCATCCTTATCGCCTTCATGGCCGGCGTTATCGCATGCTCGGTAATTGGAAACGTCTGGAGCCATGTTGAACAACAGCGAAAAGACGCCGCCAAGGTCGAGATGTCTATCGAGCAATCGCTCGGCCGCACGCGCTCGGTACATGTGTCGGTCGAGGTCAAGGACGGCGCGACGTGGGACACCGCGCGTGGCGACAGCCAAATGCTCATCCACATCGTGGGGCGTACGCTCAAAGGGCAGACGATTGACGAGTATCAATACGTCAATTCCGCTGGTGACGGCATCGAACTTAAGCCCGGCGACTACGAGCTCACCGTCGATGAACCGCCCGTCGCCACCGACGGCACGCGCTTCCGTGCCTCAAAGCGCATGGTCCCCGTGAGCTTTAACTCACAGGCGCCCGACACGGTCGACACCACACCGCAGGGCAGGTTCGACCTTTACGTGGATACCCAGTAGGCACTCGCCGCTCATTCCGCTATGGCTACTCAATAATCGCCTGCCGTCCCGTCCCGCCGCCAAGAGTGGGACAATAGCCCTCGACACTATTGTTTACTTTTGGAGGAAGTAGCATGTCTACTGTCACTACCATCAAGCGCGGCGGCCTCACCGCGGCCATCGATTCCATGGGTGCCCAGCTCACGAGCCTTGCCCTCAACGGCAACGAGTATCTGTGGCAGGGCGACCCCGCCTTTTGGGGCAAGCATGCGCCCATCCTGTTCCCCATTGTGGGCTCGCTGCGCAACAACACGGCGACGTCTGCGGCCGGCACCTGCGAGATGCCGCGCCACGGACTCGCGCGCATCGTCGAACACAAGCTGGTCGAGGTTTCGGAGGACGGCTCCTCGGTAACGTACGAGATCACCGACACGCCCGAGTCGCTCAAGGCGTTCCCGTTCCACTTTAAGCTCAACATGACCTATGCCCTGACTGGTGACGCCACACTTACCCAGACCTTTGCCGTCACCAATACCGGCGACGTGGACCTGCCGTTCTCGGTGGGCGGCCACCCCGCGTTTAACGTACCGGCTCCCGGTGCCGAGGACGAGGCATTCGAGGATTACGAGCTGGCGTTTACCGAGGCTTGGACTAATGAGGCTCCCATCATCACGCCCGACGGTCTTATGACGTTCGAGGGCAGTTACAAGGCTCCCGATAACTCGGACGTGCTGCCCATCACGCACCGCAGCTTCGATAACGACGCCATCATGTTCACCGATACCCCGGGCTCCACGCTCACGCTGCGCGGCCGCAAGTCGGGCCACGGCGTCAAGATCGACTTTGAGGGCTTTAAGTACATTGGCGTGTGGTCTGCCGCCAACGACGCCCCGTTTGTGGCGCTCGAGCCCTGGACCGGTCACACCACCATGGACACCGAGGACGACGTCTTTGAGCACAAGGTCAACACCATCACCTTGGCTCCCGGCGAGACGGATGTTCGCAGCTTTAGCGTTACTCTGCTTTAACAGGCTGCATACCTGGGACTAGTCGTTGGGGACGTTCTTGTTTGACTAGTCGTTTAAGAACGTCTCCAACGACTATCAATCGTTTTCAGTTCGTAAACTTGCATATATGCATTTATATATGCATTTGCTGGAGGTAGCGCTGAGCGGTATCCTGTTAAGTCGTCAGCATACGATTCAACAGGGAAGGCAGATTATGCATTCTCCCCATCAACGCGACGCGCATCCGCAGCCGATATGCAGCCGTCGCATCTTTTTGGGTAGCGCTCTCGCTGCGAGCGCTACTGTCGTCGCCGGCGCACTTGCCGGTTGCCAGCGCCCCTCCACGCTGGAAGTAGTTCAGCCCACGACGGGTGGCGGTCGCGACGACCTGTCCGATTCCGTTATCGGCAAGGATAAGATCCGCATTGGCATGGAGGCGGCCTACGCCCCGTACAACTGGCAGGTTTCCGAAGCCAGCGAGTACACCATCCCCATCGACAACGTGCAGGGCGCCTATGCCGATGGCTACGACGTGCAGATCGCCAAGATCGTCTGCAAGGCCCTCGGTGGCGAGCCCGTTGCCGTCAAGCAGAGCTTTTCGGGCCTTATCGATTCGCTCAACAACGGCCAAATCGACCTCATCATCGCCGGCATGAGCGCCACGCCCGAGCGCGAAGAGTCGGTCGGCTTCTCCGACCCGTACTTCATTGGCTACTTTGGCCTATTCGTAAAAGAGGGCTCGCCCTACCAAAACGCCACCAAGCTTAGCGACTTTAGCGGTGCCACGGTGCTCGGCCAAAAGGACACCATGCTCGACACCGTCATCGACGAGATCCCGGGCGTTGTGCACAAAAACCCGGTCGACTCCGTCCCCACGGTGTTCTCGAACCTGCTGCAGGGCACCTGCGACGCCGTGACCTACAACACCGAGAACGAGAAGGGCTATATGGCTCAAAACCCGGGCATCGTTCCCATTCATTTTGCCGAAGGCGAGGGCTTTAAGCAGGAGGTCGCGGCAAACGTCGGCTGCCGCAAGGGCTCGGACAAACTGCTTAAGCTCATCGACAAGACACTCAAGGGCATTAGCCAAGAGGAGCGCGACCAAATGTGGGACGCGTGCCTCGACCGTCAGCCGGCATAGGGAGGCAGCATGAAAACCGTCAATCGCCTGGCCTCCTTTATCAAGGCCGATCACCGTTACGTATACCTGGGCACGAGCGTCATCGCGGCGCTTGGCCTGGCGTTTAGCCAGCGCAACCCCACGCCGCTGAGCTTTTTGGCGCCCACTGGCATCTTCCAGGACTGCCTTTGGGCGATCCTGTGGGCCTGGGTCGTCGTGTCGGCGGCGGCACTCGTCACCAAGCTCATGCACTGGAACGACTATCGCGAAAAGTCGCCGTTCGCCTCCGAGCGTTTCCGCCGCGGCGCGCGCCTGGGTAGCTATGTTGTGGTCGCCATCGCAGCGATCTTTTTCGTGGACCGCTGCATCATGTCGTTTATCGACCTGGTGCAGGTGAGCATTGTCTCGGATTCCAACCCCAGCGACTTTTTGTCGAGCCTGGTCTACATGACCTACAAGAGCGGCGACTTCTTCATCCGCGGCATCGAAATCACCATCGCGCTTGCCACCTTCGGCACCGTCATCGCCTTCTTCCTGGCACTGCTCTTTGTGTTTTTGCGCATTCAGACGTTCGACCGCGTGGACAACGACTTGGTGCGTTTCTTTAAGAGTATCGGCCGCGGCTTCGCGACCGTCTACTCCACCATTGTGCGCGGCACGCCCATGATGGTCCAGGGCCTGCTTATCTATTACGCGGGCTTTACCGTTCTGCGCGGCATGGGCTTCGAGACCGCCCAGGCCAACCAGATCTGGAGCACCTTTACCGCCGGCCTCGTCACCATCTCGCTTAACTCCACCGCCTACATGATGGAGGTCCTGCGCGGCGGCATCGAGTCCATCGATCCCGGCCAAGCCGAGGCGGCGCGATCGCTGGGCCTGTCGCAGTGGCAGGCCATGCGCAAAGTCGTGTTCCCCCAGGGCATTAAAAATGCGATTCCGGCGCTCACCAACGAGCTCATCATCAACATCAAGGATTCGTCGGTGCTCTCGGTCATCGGCGTGTTCGACCTTATGTACGCTACTACCACGGTCGCCGGCGTGTACTACCGCCAGATGGAGGTCTACTGCGTGGCGCTCGTGGTCTACCTGATCCTGACGCTCGTGGCGAGCCGCCTGCTCGAAGCCTTTGGCAAAAAGCTCGGTGCCGAGGCTCCGGCCACGCTGCCCAGCTCTAACTAGGCTTAAGACGAGGAGAATCATCATGGCAGATACCGCCACTACCGGCGTTGCGGCCGCCGCACAGACCAATGAGCCGCTCATCCGCGTTGAGGGCCTGCGCAAGAGCTTCGGCTCGCTCGAGGTACTCAAGGGCATCGACCTGTCCGTTAACCCCGGCGAGGTCGTCACCATTATCGGCGCCTCGGGCTCGGGCAAGTCGACCTTCCTGCGCTGCCT
The DNA here is from genome assembly GCF_003457875.1 of Collinsella sp. AF28-5AC. NCBI lineage: Bacteria > Bacillati > Actinomycetota > Coriobacteriia > Coriobacteriales > Coriobacteriaceae > Collinsella > Collinsella sp. AF28-5AC. The sequence goes on from NZ_QRTA01000021.1 coordinate 9,559, forward strand.
CAATCTGCTCGAGACCCCGGACGCGGGCCACATCTGGTTCCACGGCCAGGACCTTACGGCCGAGCGCTGCAATATCAATAAACTCCGCGAGGACATCGGCATGGTGTTCCAGGGCTTTAACCTGTTCAACAACATGGACGTGCTCGACAACTGCACGCTTGCGCCCGTCATGCTCAAAAAGATGAGCAAGGCCGAGGCTGAAAAAATTGCGATGGAGCATCTGACGAGCGTGGGACTCGAAAAGTTCGCGCACGCCGCCGTGGGCCGCCTGTCCGGTGGTCAAAAACAGCGCGTAGCCATCGCACGCGCCCTGTGCATGAATCCGCAGATCATGCTGTTCGACGAGCCGACTTCGGCACTCGACCCCGAGATCGTGGGCGAGGTGCTCGAGGTCATGCGCAAGCTCGCGGCCGACGGCATGACCATGGTCGTCGTCACGCACGAGATGGCCTTTGCCCGAACCGTGTCCGACCGCGTGGTCTTTATGGATAAGGGCGTGGTGCTCGAGGACGCCGCGCCGGCCGAGCTCTTTGGCAACCCCAAACACCAGCGCACCCGCGAGTTCCTCTCGCGTTATCTCGAGGACAAGTAACCGACCGCAAATGTTTGCATGACAGGGCCGCTCCCGTGGGGCGGCCCTCGTCATCACAATCGAAAGGATGTCATGGCCGAGGTTTGGCGCTTCTTTGCGCATGAGGATGATTTTGCCGATTTGGACGAAGCTGGTGCGTGCGAGCGCCTGGGCCGCGTGCTGTCGTTTCCGACCATCTCGAGTATGGATGCCGAGGCGGTGAACTGGCAGCCGTTCGACGACCTGCGCGCGTATATGCAGCAGGCTTGGCCGCACGTATTTACGGCGGGTAAGGTCGAGCTTATCGACCATTCGCTATTGGTGACGCTTAGCGGTTCCGACCCTGCCCTCAAGCCCATTATGCTCATGGGCCACATGGACGTGGTTCCCGTGGTACCCGGCACCGAGGCTGACTGGACGCATGCCCCCTTTAGCGGACATGTGGACGACACCTACATTTGGGGTCGCGGCGCCATCGATATGAAAGACCAGGTCGCAGGCATTCTCGAGGCGGTTGAGTATGCGCTCGCGCACGGCTGGGAGCACAAGCGTACCCTGCTGCTCGCCTTTGGCCAGGACGAGGAAACCACGCAGTACGGCGCGGGGGCGATCGGTCGTGTGCTCGAGGAGCGTGGCGTTGAACTTGAATATCTGATCGACGAGGGTGACTACCGTATTGTTTCGGCTGCCGAGTATGGCGCGGGCGAGGGCTGGCTTATGCATGCCGACCTCGCGGAGAAGGGTTACGCCGATATCATACTCAAGACGAAGAGTGAGGGCGGGCATTCGTCCAACCCCTACGGCGGCACATCGCTCGAGGTGCTCAGCCGTGCCATCACCGCAATCTGCGATATCGAGTGGCCGACGCGCGTGACCGACTTGCTTGCCGCTCAACTCGTCGAGTTGGGGCTCTACACGGCCGATGAAATTGCCGCCAACGGGGATGCCATTGTCCGCGATTGCCTCGCCAGCAAAAAGCTCTATCCGCTGGTGACGACCACCTGCGCGCCCACGCAGATCGAGGGTGGCAGCACCGGCGCCAACGTAATGCCGCAGGATATGTGGGCCAACATTAACTTCCGCATGCTCGAGGGTACGAGCGTGGTCGACGTTGTGGCGCGCTGCCGTGAGGCGGTTGCCGGGGCGGACCTTGCCGGTTGTGTCGAAGTGGAGCTGGGCCCCGGCAGCTCCGAGCCTTCGCCGTCTCCGCGTGTCGGTGGACCGGGGCTCGAGGCCGTTCGCGCCATCGCCGCCCGCTATTTCCGTGATCCAAAGGGGACGGAGGAAAACGGACCGAGTGCGACGGGCGGGGCTCCTGTCAGCATCGTCCCCTCGACCGTGATCGGCGCGACCGACGCTGCCAACTATCAGCGCATTTGCCCTGAGTGCATTCGTTTCTCGGCCTTTGTGGTCGACGATGACGAGTGCGACCGAGGCGTCCACGGCACCAACGAGCGCATTACCCGCCGAGTCTACCTTCAGGGTGTCCGCTTTTTCATCGCTCTGCTCCACACGCTCTAGAATCCAACAAAGGGACTGTCCCTTTGTCGGATTCCGTGCGGGTTATATGCAGGTTTGCCTGCGCACGCTATCATGTATGGGTTAGACCGCAACTATGTACCCCATACGCGAAGGGATGCGCATGTATCTGAGGATCGACATGTTCTAGCCGGGCTTACCCCCGCAGCGGCGCCCCGCGCCCCATCAATTCTGCCGATTTTCACCTTCACGCATATAAAGGAGTCCGTCATGCGCGACAAGCTCGAAAAGATCATCAAGGCCTACGAGGAGCTCGAGAAGAAGCTTTCCGACCCGGCCGTCGCCTCCGATATCAAGGAGTTCACGCGTCTCAACAAGGAGTACGCGCACCAGTCCGACCTCATTGCCGCCTCGCGCGAGTACATCGGCGCGCTCGATGACATCGAGGCTGCCAAGGAAATGCTGCACGATACCACCGATGCCGATGAGAAGGAGATGCTCCAGATGGACATCTCCGAAAACGAGGCCAAGCTCCCCCAGCTCGAGGAAGACATCAAGTACATGCTCATCCCGAGCGACCCCAACGACGACAAGAACACCATCGTCGAGATCCGCTCCGCCGCCGGTGGCGACGAGGCGGCCATCTTCGCCGGCGACCTGTACAAGATGTATCAGCGCTTTTGCGAGTCGCGCGGCTGGAAGACTACCGTGCTCGATTCCAGCCCCAGCGAGGCCGGCGGCTTTAAGTCCATTGAGTTCAAGGTCGAGGGCGACCGCGTCTACTCCGTTATGAAGTACGAGTCCGGCGTGCACCGTGTCCAGCGCGTCCCCAAGACCGAGTCCCAGGGCCGCATCCAGACTTCAACGGCTACCGTCGCCGTGCTTCCCGAGGCCGAGGAAATCGACGTCCAGATCAACCAGTCTGACCTGCGCATCGACACCTACTGCGCCTCCGGCCCTGGCGGTCAGTGCGTTAACACCACCTACTCCGCCGTGCGCATCACCCACCTGCCCACCAACACCGTGGTGCAGTCGCAGGAGCAGCGTTCCCAGATCCAGAACCGCGAGGTCTGCATGCAGATGCTGCGCGCCCGTCTGTACGAGATGGAACTCGAGAAGCAGCAGGCAGAGCTCGGTGCCGAGCGCCAGAGCCAGATCGGCCACGGTAACCGTTCCGAGAAGATCCGCACCTACAACCAGCCCCAGGACCGCGTGACCGATCACCGCATCGGTTTCAACTCCACCTACAACGGCGTCCTTCTGGGCGATCAGCTCGGCACCGTGATCGAGGCACTCGCCGCCGCCGAGCGAGCCGAGAAGCTGGCGCAGGCTGTGTAGTGGGTTACGCGGTTTTGCCAAACCGCGTAACGGCTCGACGCTGCGCGCCGCCCAGAGCGACAATTTGTCATTCAAAAGGCAAGGCATGACCAGAAGGTCTATGCCTTGCCTTTTTCATGCCAACTTGTTCGCTCTGGACGTCGCTCGCTGGCATTGCCAAAACATCGGCGTTTTCTTGGTTGTCAAATGATCCGTAGGGAGTCATTGGGGACATTGCCTTGATATTATATTCAGTCGGCTGTGATGGCATTTTAGTCATTGGGGACGTTCTTAAATGACTAGGTTGGGCACATTGCTTTGAGATGTTATTTAATCGGCTTTGATGGCCATTAAGCCGGCTACCTGCTCAAAGAAATTAGCGGCATTCATCTGCTATCGAAAATAATGCTCAAAAAATCGTCCGAGAAGTCGCGGGGCGATTTTTGATGCGTCGCGCGTCAAGTGATTTGGCAAGTTCTTGGTTAGATATTGGTCAGTTTTGGGGCAACCTTGCCAAAAGCTTGACGGATGCAGATTTAGACGTCGACGAATGAACACTTCGATTGCGATTCAAGCAAAATTCTGGGCTGATTCTCGATAATCGCTTCCAATCGTCCCTTGCCGCGTGCCGCCCTCGCGTACAATCTGCTCCGACATTCGCGCGCCGTCCGGCGCTTAAGAGGGGAGGGCCCCATGGCAAACGAGATTTGGACCATCAAGCGTTGTCTCGAGTGGACCAAGGAGTACCTGGCCGAGCGCGGCGAGGAGCACCCCCGTCTTTCTGCCGAGTGGCTGCTGTGCGCTGCCACGGGTTTGGCACGCATCGACTTATATATGCGCATGGACGAGACGCTTAACGCGGCTCAGCTCGAGACCATGCACGCGGCCGTTGTTCGTCGCGCTAAAGGTGAACCGCTGCAGTACATCACCGGCAGCACGCAGTTTCGCATGATCGACGTCACGTGCGCCCCCGGCGTGCTCATTCCGCGTCCCGAGACCGAGATGCTCGTCGAGGAAGTCCTCAATTATCTGGATGCCGAGGTGCTGAGCCCCGAGGCTGCTGCCCGTCAGCGTGTTGAGCTGCCTTGGAACGATGAGGTCGAGGAGGCACGCAAGGCTGAGGCCGCGCTGGCAGACGAACGCGCGACCGCCGAGCGCCGTGCCGCCAACCTGACGGCCGCCGATGAGGCTGCGCTGGGTAGCGACGTGCTCGGCAGCCGTGCCTATGCCGAGGAGCTGGCCGACCGCGAGGCCGAGGAAGCCGCCGCGCAGGCAGCAGAAGCCGAAGTCGCGGAAGCCGCCGAGTCCGAGCTCGACGAATACGGCATCGCCATCGAGGGTGCCGACCAGGAGACGGCTTCAGCTCAGGATGCCGCTTCGCCTGCCCCAGCCGAGCCCCGCATCGCCCGCGTTCTCGAGGTCGGCTGCGGCACGGGCTGCATCTCGCTCTCCCTTGCCTGGGAGCGCCGCGGCCACGTTACCTGCACCGCCACCGATATCGAGCCGCGCGCTATCGATCTGGCCACCAAAAACCGCGACGCGCTCGGTCTCACATCCGATGAGGTCGCCTTTAGCCTCACCAACCTGGTGAGTTCCATTCCCCGCGAAGAGTGGGGCACCTTTGATGTGCTTGTCTCCAATCCGCCCTACATTCCGACCGACGTCATGCGCTCACTGCCGCACGAGGTCAAGGACTTCGAGCCCGACCTGGCGCTTGAGGGCGGCGCCGACGGCCTCGATATCTTCCGCCGCCTGCTCAATGCGGCGCCTTACATGCTGCGCGCCGGCGGCCTGTTTGCCTGCGAGCTCTACGAGGGTGCCCTCGACGCCGCCGCCGAGCTCTGCCGCCAGGCGGGTCTCTCGGACGTGCGCATCGTCCGCGACCTCACCGATCGCCCCCGCATCGTCCGAGCCATCGTCACCGAGCCCAAACAGCGCCAGTAATATTTATTAACTGGTTAGCAAAAATTATAAACTAGTTTATAATTAGGACGGCTGAAAGAGGTCGGCCCATGCAACCTCCTACCTTTCGGGAAATCATTGCCCTACTCAAGCACGATGGATTCGTGAAGGTCGCGCAAGTCGGTAGTCATGCTAAGTATGTTTCTGGCGACCGTGTTGTCACCGTGAACGGCTCTGGTGGTGATCGACCAAAGAAGGGCACGTGGGCAAGTATTCGTCGCCAAGCTGGATGGTAGTTGGAGGCAAAATGAGGCAGCGATTTACCTATGACTGCGTTCTCATAAAAGAAGACGACGGGTACTGCGCCAGCTTCCCGCAGATTCCCGGCGCTTTTGCCGATGGCGATACGCGCGAAGAAGCGATTGCCCATGCCACCGAGGCGCTGATGGCGTTTTTGGCCGACGACCTCAACAACGGTTTGACTCCGGCAGGGTACGAACGCTCGGCCGAGGTCGTGGCCCTTTCAGTCGAAATCGACCACGAGGACGCTCGGGAAGCGGCGTGCCGAACATTTAAAGACGCAGCGCTGGACCTCAAAGTCTCCGCTCCGCGGATTACCGCGCTGGTCAAAGCCGGCAAACTCGATGTTGAACTCGTCGACGGCCGTCGGATGATAACGATAGACAGTATCGAGCGTTACGCCGCCCAAGAACGTCACGCCGGAAGACCAAAGAAGTTCGTAGCCGTCCAATAACCCCCTAACTTTCACCGACTACTAGAGCCGCTCACCAAACCAACATGCGCTCTGGGCAAATAGATTGAACGTTTCGTGCGAGAATGCCCCACAGTAAACAAACTTGCACCAGAGCGTAAGGGGCTGGCATACACATGCAGACGGTCTATCGGGTATACGAGGGAACGCGCGAGCCGCATCGGCTTGCCGTCGAGCGCACGGCCGAGGTGCTCGGCCGCGGCGGCCTGGCTTTGATCCCGACCGAGACCGTCTACGGTGTCGCCGTGGCAGTCAACGCCTTCTCGGACGCCGTGCCCCAAGATGCAAGCGAATTCCCATCGTGGCCGCGCGATCCGCAGGCCGCCGTCAATGGCGCCGCAGTTCCTGCGCTCGGCACCGGCTATCGCCGTATCTTCACTCTCAAGCAACGTGAGCTCACGCAAACCGTCGCTTGGCTGGTCGATGGCGTCGAAGCACTCGACCGCTATGGCGTGGATATCCCTAACGAGGCCCGCGTACTCGCGCGACGATGCTGGCCGGGAGCCCTGACTATCGTGATTAAGGCAGCCCCCTGCGTGCCGACCTTTATGCGTGCTGCCGACGACACCGTGGCCCTGCGCGCTTCGGCCTCTCCCGTGGTCCAGGCGCTCATCCGCGCCTGCGGCAGTCCCCTTGCCTGCACGAGCGCCAATACGCACGGCGCGCCCTCGCCGATAAGCTTTGCCGCCGTCGAGGGTCGCATCCTGGAGGGGGTCGATGTTGCCGTCGACGCCGGTGAGACCCCGTGTCGCGACGCCTCGACCATCGTGTCGTTCCAGCACGGCGGGCTCCAGATCCTGCGCCAAGGCGCACTTCCCGCATCAGAGATCGAACGGGTCCTGTCCGACCCGATGCAATAGAAAGGTGTAAGCGATGTCGTTGAATCTGGGCAGCCTGGGCATGGAAGATGCCTCGTTTAACTTTGGCGGTTCCTACATCATGGCGCTCGACTGCGGCACCACCTCGGTACTTGCGACCATCGTCGACGAGTACGGATGCATCGTCGCGCAGGCACGTCGCAGCGTCAAAACCAGCTTCCCACGTCCCGGTTGGGTAGAGCAAGACCCCATGGCGGTCCTTGCCAGCCAGATCGCCGTCATGATGGAAGTCCAGTTTAAGAGCGGTATCCACTCCGACCGCATTGCCGCCATCGGCATCTCCAACCAGCGCGAGACCACGGTGGTCTGGGACCGCGTGAGCGGTCAGCCGATCTATAACGCCATCGTATGGCAGTGCCGCCGTACCGCGCCGGCAATCGACGCGTTGGTTGAACAGGGTTGCGAGGAGCTGGTGCGCTCCCGCACGGGACTCACGCTCGACCCGTATTTCTCGGCCTCCAAGGTACAGTGGATTCTCGACAACGTCGACGGCGCACGCGAGAGCGCGGCGGCGGGCGACCTCATGTTTGGCACCATCGACACCTGGCTCATCTACAACCTCACCGGCGGCCAGGTCTTTGCCACCGACTACACCAATGCCAGCCGCACGGCACTCTTTAATATCCATACGCTCGATTGGGACGACGACCTGCTGGCGCTCTTTGACGTTCCACGTTCCATGATGCCCGAGGTTCGCTGGAGCTCGGGTGACTACGGCCGCGTCGCGAGCGACATCATGACCAACATGCCGCCCATCATGGGTGTGGCGGGCGACCAGCAGGCGTCGCTGTTCGGTCACTGCTGCTTCCATCCCGGCCAGACCAAAAACACCTATGGCACGGGCTGCTTTATGCTCATGAACACCGGCGACGAGATCGTCGAATCCAAGAACGGCCTGGTCTCCACCATCGGTATCGCTGCGAACGGGAAGATCAGCTATGCGCTCGAGGGCTCCATCTTTGCTGCCGGTTCCACCATGAACTGGCTTCGCAACAACATGGGCATCATCTCGAGCGTGAGCGAGTCGGCACAACTCGCCGCTTCGATTAGCGACAACGAGGGCTGCTACTTCGTTCCCGCCTTTGCGGGTCTGGGCGCTCCCTGGTGGGACCCGCATGCCCGCGGTATCGTGTGCGGTCTGACCGGCGCCTCGAGCCGTGCGACCATCGTACGTGCCGCCTGCGAATCCATGGCATATCAGAGCTACGACGTGCTGCGCGCCATGGAGCAGGACGTGGGGCTTTCGATCGAGCGCCTGTCTGTCGATGGCGGTGCCTCGCGCAACGAGTTCATCATGCAATTCCAGGCCGACCTGCTGGATATCCCCGTGCTGCAATGCGAGACGGTGGAGACCACGGCAATCGGTGCCGCGTACTTGGCGGGTCTTGCCATCGGCTATTGGGAAGACCTGGAAGAGCTGGAGCAAAATGCCCAGATCGTTAGGACCTTCCTTCCCCACATGTCCGCCGAGCGCCGCGAACAAAACCTTGCGGGCTGGTGTGATGCAGTCAGGCGCTCGCTCAGTACCGCACAGTAGGGCTGCGATGGGCTGCTCGATACAACAAACCGCTAAACTAATGCATGGCGTGCGGCGGCAACATTGCTGCGCGCCTTGTCAGCAAGGCCGTTTTGCGGCCGCAACGAAAGGGGCAATCAACCCATGACCGTCACCTATGATGCGTCCCGTGTGACGCTTGTCGATCACCCGCTCGTTCAGCACAAGCTGTCGATCCTGCGCGATAAAAACACCGGCACCAACCAGTTCCGCCAGCTCGTGCGCGAGCTTGCGCTCTTTGACGGCTACGAGGCCATGCGCGACCTGCCTATGGAAGACGTCGAGGTCGAGACCCCCATCACTACCGCCACGTTCAAACAGCTTGCCGGCAAGAAACTCGCCATCGTGCCCATCCTGCGTGCGGGCCTTGGCATGGTCGACGGCATCCTCGACCTGGTGCCCTCCGCTCGCGTGGGCCACATCGGCATGGAGCGCGACGAGGTCACCCACGAGCCGCATGAGTATTACTGCAAGATGCCCAAGGATATCGACCAGCGTATCTGCCTGGTTGTCGACCCCATGCTCGCCACGGGCGGTTCGGCCGAGATGGCTATCAGCTACCTGCGCGAGCGCGGTGTCAAGGACATCCGCATGCTGTGCATCGTCGCCGCGCCCGAGGGCCTCAAGTCGCTGACCGAGAAGGATCCCGATGTACATATCTATACCTGCGCCATCGACGACCATCTCAACGAGGCTGCCTACATCGTTCCCGGCCTGGGCGACGCCGGCGACCGCATCTACGGCACGCTCTAGTCGCTGGGCTAAACGGCCGCGGCTGCAAATACGAAGAAACGGTGCGCGCGGACGAACAAAAGGCGACCGCGCGCACTCCTGTTAACGGACGTTTTGCCCTGCAGGGTTCGAGAAAAACGTATTACCGTACCTGCGGCATAAAGAAGGTCTTAAGAAAACGAACAGGTGCGTATTAACCGATGCTTTTTCGGTTGTACTTTAGCGATTGGCTCGTACAATAGTCACCAATGTTTGGCGGGAACTGTTCTGTGAAGCGTTAAAAAGGAAAGTGAGGACGCCAGTGTTTCAGATAGCCGATCTGCTCGCTATCGTTGCAGGCGCCATCGCGGGCGCAATTGCCTTCCTTCCCTTTGTCTTTACGCTCAAGCCGGTTCTTGACGATAAGCAGAATGCGGACATGCTCAAGGGTATGGTGAGTCTGGCGGTCTCGGCAATCGCTCTGCTCGTCTTTACCTTGGTTGTGTTTGTGTTGTTCGGAGAGGCATTTCGCATGTTCCTCCTGGGCGAGGCGATCGGCTTCGTGGCCTTTATGGCCGCCTGCGCGGTTCGCGTCGCCAAGGCGCTGCGAGATCCTCATGAGATCGAAAGGTAAGTCGTGGAAATTTTTGAAAAGCTGCCTGATGAGATTAATCATCTGGTCAGCGAGTTCAGCTCCACCCCCGTCGTGGGCGATCTGAGCTGCGGCATCACGCAGTACTCGTTTTGGCTGATCGTCTCCACGATCGTGCTCCTGATCGTCCTGGCCGTGTTCAAGAAGAAGCAGACCCTGGTTCCCAAGGGCTTCTTCGTCAACGGTTTCGAGTACATCATCGAGTACGTCGAGAACGATATCGGCAAGGGTGTCGTGGGTGAGAACTGGAAGAAGCACTTCCCGTTCCTGTGCTCGCTTTTCCTGTTCATCCTGATCAATAACATGATCGGCCTGATTCCGGGAATGAAGCCCGGCACCGGCGCAATCGGCTCCACCGCCGCACTCGCCATTTTCGCCTTCGTGTACTTCATCTACTACGGATGCAAGGCTCACGGCGTGATCGGCTACATCAAGAGCCTCGCCCCGCAGGGCGTGAGCTTCCCGATGAACGTGCTCGTGTGGGTCGTCGAGCTTTTCTCGACCTTCCTGCGCCTCATCACGCTCGCCGTCCGTCTGTTCTGCAACATGTTCGCAGGACACGTGGTCATGGGCTCGTTCGCCATCATGGCGAGCATGTTCATGCAGCCGCTGCTTCAGCAGGTTTCCGCGGCCCACGCCGTTGGCGCCCTGCCTTCGCTGGCCTGGCTTGCCATCCTCATCCTGATCTATGCGATCGAGCTTGTGGTCGGCGCCATCCAGGCTTACGTCTTCACGGTCCTTACCGCCGTGTATGTCTCCGAGGCAGAGGAGGTCGCGGAGGAGGAGTAGTCTTCCGTTCGCGCCTTAAAGGTAAGGTAATTCGTTAAACCGCCGGTGCCCGTACCCATGGAGCCCGGCAGTTATAAAAAGGTTATCCTGCGTGAAATAAGACACGCACGACAAAGGAGGAATCGTGGGAGTTATCGGTTACGGTCTCGGTGTTATCGGCGCTGGTCTTGCTATCGGCCTGTCTGCTCTGGGTGCTACGGGTGCTATGGCCCGTCAGCCTGAGGTCCAGGGCCGCGTGTTCACCGTCTTCATTATGGGCTCCGCCTTCGGCGAGGCTCTGGCTCTGATCGGCTTCGTTGTCGCGCTGATCGTTAAATAGCACGGAGCGTCAAGTATGAATCTTTCATCCCAGAAGAGCGCGATCGCACTCTCCGCGTCCGCGGCCGCGCTGCTCATGCCGGTTTCCGCGTTCGCCGAGGACGGCGCTGCCGGTGCGGACATCCTCATCCCTAAGATGGCGGAGTTCATCCCGGCGCTTATCGCCTTCCTGATTATCTGGATCGTGCTGGCCAAGGTCGCCCTGCCGGGCATCATGAAAACCATGGAGGAGCGCGGCAAGAAGATCGAGGAGAGCCTCGACGAGGCCGAGAAGACCAAGCAGGAGGCTATCGCCAAGCGCGCTGAGTCCGACTCGATCGTCACCGACGCCCGTCGTCAGGCTGCCGACATCGTTCTCGAGGCCCGTAAGGACGCCGAGTCCGAGCGCGCCCGTATCATCGAGGCTGCTCACAAGGAGGCCGAGGAGATCATCGCCAAGGCCCATACGACCGTCGAGGACGAGCGCAAGTCCATTTACGCCGGTGCCGCGAGCTCCATCGCCGACCTGTCCGTTGCCGTCGCCACCAAGATCGTGGGCGAGGCACTCGAGGACGATGCCGAGCAGAAGAAGCTCATCGAGCGCTACATCCAGGAAGCAGGTAGCCTGAATGCCGACTAGCCGCTATCAGGACAAGGTGCTCGAGACCTACGCGCGCTCCCTTCTGGAAGCCGCTAAGGCCGAGAACCATGTGTTCGAGGACCTCGAGATGATCGAGCGCTTGGCTTCTGCCAGCCCCGAGATCATCGCCGTGCTCGACACCATGTCCAAGCGCGACCAGCTCGACCTTCTTCCCAAGGTGGCAGCTGCCTTTAAGTATGTTGCCGAGGAAGACGAGGATGTAGTGGGCGTGACCGTCACCACGGCGATCCCGCTCGACGACGAGCTGCGTCAAACCATCACTAAGAAATGCGAGCAGGACTTCGGCCGCAAGGTATTCCTTATCGAGCAGGTCGATCCGTCTATCGTGGGCGGCCTGGTGCTCGAGGCCCGCGGCGAGCGTCGTGATATTTCCGTCAAGACGCAGCTGCGCATCGCGCAGGAGACCCTCGCAAACTCTGCTAATTCGTACGGAGGTGAAGCCTAATGTCCGAAACCCTCAATGCCCAGGATATCGCCAAGAAACTGCAGGAGCAGCTCACGAGCCTCTCCGCGACGGTCGATACGCATGAGGTTTCAACGGTCGACGAGGTAGGCGACGGCATCGCGCGCGTCTCCGGCCTCAAGAGCGCCATGGCAGGCGAGCTTCTGGAGTTCAAGAGCTCCGATACCGGTGAGACCGTCTTCGGCCTTGCCCAGAACCTTGACCGTGACGAGGTCGGCGCCGTTCTGTTCGGTGCCGTCGACTCCATCAAGGAAGGCGACGAGTGCCGCACCACTGGCCGCATTATGGATATCCCCGTGAGCCGTGCCATGCTCGGCCGCGTCGTCAATCCGCTCGGCCAGCCCATCGACGGCCTGGGCGACATCGTCGCCACGCACCGTCGCCCCATCGAGTTCAAGGCCCCCGGCGTCATCGACCGTACCCCGGTGTGCGAGCCGGTTCAGACCGGTCTGCTCGCTATCGACTCCATGGTGCCTATTGGCCGCGGTCAGCGTGAGCTCATCATCGGCGACCGTAAGACCGGTAAGACCGCCATCGCCATCGACGCTATTCTCAACCAGCGCGGCAAGGGCATGGTCTGCATCTATGTCGCCATCGGCCAGAAGGCCTCCACGGTTGCCAACATCCGCGAGACCCTCGCTCAGCACGGTGCGCTCGACTACACCATCATCGTTTCGGCCACCGCTGCCGATTCCGCCCCTATGCAGTACATCGCGCCTATGGCCGGTGCCGCTATCGGCGAGTTCTTCATGTACAACGGCGAGGACGGCAAGCCCGCCAGCGAGACCAACCCCGGCGGCCACGTGCTCGTCATCTACGACGACCTGTCCAAGCAGGCTGTGGCCTACCGTCAGATGTCGCTGACGCTGCATCGTCCGCCCGGACGCGAGGCCTATCCTGGCGACATCTTCTACCTGCACTCTCGTCTGCTCGAGCGTGCCGTCAAGATGTCCAAGAAGAACGGTTACGGCTCCATGACGGCACTGCCGATCATCGAGACCCAGGACGGCGACGTCTCGGCCTACATTCCGACCAACGTCATTTCCATTACCGATGGTCAGATCTACCTGCAGTCCGAGCTCTTCTTCCAGGGTCAGCGCCCGGCAGTCGACGTGGGCATCTCCGTGTCCCGCGTCGGTGGCGATGCGCAGACCAAGGCCATGAAGCAGGTCGCCGGCAACCTCCGTCTGGACCTCGCTTCGTACCAGGAGCTCGCTGGCTTTACGCAGTTCGGCTCCGACCTCGACGAGGCTACTCAGAAGCAGCTGACCCATGGTGCTCGCATGACCGAGCTCCTGAAGCAGCCGCGTTACAAGCCGTTTGAGGTTGGCGAGCAGATCGTTACGCTGTTCGCTGGCAACGAGGGCTTCCTGGATGACCTGGAGATCGCCGACGTGCTGCCCTTCCGTGCCGAGCTCATCGAGTACATGGACAATGGCTTTGGTTCGCTGCTCGACAAGGTTCGCGCCAAGAAGATCGATGATGACACCAAGGCTGAGCTCTTGCGCGTCATCGGCGACTTCAAGCAGCAGTTCATGGCCAAGCACCATTCGGATGTTTCTGGATCAGAGGAGAACTAAGCCCCATGGCCAACCTTCGCGACATTAAGAAGCGAATCTCTTCGGTTACCACGACCAAGCAGATCACGCGCACGATGGAGATGGTCTCTACGGCCAAGATCCGTCGTGCCCTCGATCGCTCCAAGCAGGCCGAGCCCTATAAGGAGGCGCTGACCGACGTCATGTTGACGGTCGCCGGCGACGCCTCCTGTTCGGGCACCGATCCCATGCTGCAGAAGCATGAGAGCGTCAAGCATGGCCTGATTGTCGTTATTGCCTCGGACCGCGGCCTTGCCGGCGGTTTCAATACGACGGTGGAGCGCACGGCCGAAAAGCTCGCCGCTTCTTGGGCGAACGACGGCATCGAGTGCGAGATCATCGCGTGCGGGCGTAAGCCGGCCACGTATTTCCGTGACCGCGCAAACGTCGTCATGCACTTTGAGGGCAACTCCTCTGAGCCCGATTTCAATCAGGCCCGCATGATCTCCTCTCATATCTGCGATGCGTATCGTGCCGGTGAGCTTGACCGTGTCGAGCTTGTCTACCACCACGCCAAGAACCGCGTGGATCAGGAGCTTCGCGTCGAGCATCTGTTGCCGCTCGATCCCGAGATGATCGCTATGGCCCACGGTCCGCGTAAGAACGAGACCGACGCCCCTAAGCGCATCTCGTCCACGTTCGAGTTCGTGCCCTCTCCCGAGCATGTTCTCGGCAAGCTTGTGCCGTCTTATATCCTGACGGTCATCTACCAGGCCCTGATCGATTCGGCGGCTGCCGAGCAGGGTGCACGCCGCAAGGCCATGCACTCCGCGACGGAAAACGCCACCGCGATCATCTCGACCCTTACCCGCACGTATAGTCGCGTGCGCCAGGCTTCGATCACGACCGAGATTAACGAGATCGTCGGCGGAGCCTCAGCATTGGAGGAACAGTAATGGCTAATAACACCGTAAAGCTTGCGGTCGAGGAAGCCACCAAGAAGACGACTGCCGGTGATGGTCGCATCGTGCGAATCATCGGCCCTGTCGTCGACGTCAAGTTTGACGGCGCGGTGCCCCCGATCTACAACGCGCTCACGGTCGAGGCCGAGACCCCGATCGGTCATCTGAGCACGATCCTCGAGGTCGAGAGCCAGCTTCCGGGCGGCGTCGTCCGCACGGTCGCCATGTCCTCGACCGACGGCCTGCAGCGCGGCCTCATCGCCACCGATACCGGTGAGCCCATGAAGATGCCCGTTGGTCCCAAGACGCTCGGCCGCATTTGGAACGTCATGGGCAAGCCCGTCGACGGCAAGCCCATGCCCGAGGTGGAGGAGTTCTACCCCATCCACCATGCAGCGCCCCGCTTCGACGAGCTCACCACCAAGACCGAGATCTTCGAGACCGGCATCAAGGCCGTCGACCTGCTCGAGCCCTACATCCGTGGCGGCAAGACGGGCCTGTTCGGCGGCGCCGGCGTCGGCAAGACCGTTCTGATTCAGGAGCTCATCAACAACCTCGCCCAGGAGCACGGCGGCACCTCGGTGTTCACCGGCGTCGGCGAGCGTACCCGCGAGGGCACCGACCTGTTCCTCGAGATGAGCGAGTCTGGCGTTATCGAAAAGACCTGCTTGGTCTATGGTCAGATGAACGAGCCGCCCGGAGCGCGTCTGCGCATCGGTCTGGCCGGCCTTACCACCGCTGAGTACTTCCGCGATCGCGGCCAGGACGTTCTGCTGTTCATCGACAACATCTTCCGCTTCTCCCAGGCAGGTTCCGAGGTTTCCGCACTGCTGGGCCGTATGCCGTCCGCCGTTGGTTACCAGCCCACGCTGGCAACCGAGATGGGCGACCTCCAGGAGCGCATTACCTCGACCAAGACGGGCTCCATTACCTCCGTCCAGGCTGTCTACGTCCCCGCAGACGACCTGACCGACCCGGCGCCTGCCACGACGTTTACGCACCTCGACGCCACCACGGTTCTTTCGCGTAGCATTTCGTCGCTCGGCCTGTTCCCGGCTATCGACCCGCTTGCGTCTTCCTCCGACGCTCTCGATCCCTCGATCGTCGGCGAGGAGCACTACCGTGTCGCCGTCAAGGTCCAGGAGCTCCTGCAGGAGTACTCCGACCTTCAGGACATCATCGCCATTCTGGGTATGGACGAGCTGTCCGAGGAGCAGCGCCTTACGGTCAACCGTGCCCGTAAGATTCAGCAGTTCCTCTCGCAGTCCTTCCACGTCGCCGAGAAGTTCACCGGTAACCCCGGTGTCTACGTCCGCGTCGAGGATACCGTCCGCTCTTTCGCCGAGATTGTCGACGGCAAGGCCGATGACCTGCCCGAGCAGGCTTTCCGCTATGCTTCCACGATTGAGGACGTGCGCGAGCGCGCCCGCAAGATGGGGGAGAAGTAGGTTATGCGTATCCGCATCGTGTGCCCCGTGAGCTGCGCCTATGAGGGCGACGCTGCGTTTGTGTCGATTCCGTCCACGGATGGCGAGTTTGGCGTCCTGCCTGCTCACTCCAGCGAGATCTGCACGATCGACCGCGGTTACGTTCGCGTTTCCGATAAGGCCATGGGCACTGTCGACCACACGTTTGCCGTGGCCGGCGGCTATGCCCAGGTTGCGGACGATGTCGTGACCGTTCTCGCCGAGCGCGCTTGCGATTTGGCGACCGTCGATGCCGACAAGCTTAAAGCTGATATTCAAGGTTTTGAAGAGAAGCTGGGTAATTTGTCGGAGGATGATGCACGCCGCGCCTACCTCTATAATGAAATCGCATGGTGTAAGCTCAAGCTTGCCCAATAGTCAAACGATTTAGCGTTCGACCATTTGCGAACACATCATGCCCGGGATGGCTTGGCCACCCCGGGCATGCTTTTTGAAAGGGTAGACCTTGGATATTATCCGCGTTGAGGGTGGCCACGCCATCGGAGGCTCCGTGCCCGTCTCGGGTGCTAAGAACTCCGCGCTCAAACTCATGGCGGCAACGCTTCTGGCGCCGGGCAAGACGACGCTGCAGAACGTGCCCGATATTTCCGATGTCCACGTGATGGGCAAGGTGCTCAAGGGCATGGGCGCTACGATCGATGTTCTCGACGAGCACACGCTCGAGATCGATACCTCTCAGGTCGATTCCTGGGAGGCTCCCTATGAGCTCGTCGCTAAGATGCGTGCTTCCACCGCCGTCATGGGGCCCCTGCTGGGTCGCTTCCATCGCGCCAAGATCGCCATGCCGGGCGGCTGCAACCTAGGTGCCCGCAAGATCGACATGCATATTCTGGGTCTCGAGGCCCTGGGCGTCGAGTTTGATACCGCCCACGGCTACATCAACGCCAGCGCGCCTCAGGGCCTGCGCGGTACCACCGTCACGCTCGAGTTTGCCAGTGTCGGTGCGACCGAGAACCTCATCATGGCCTCTGTGCGCGCACAGGGCACCACGGTTATCGACAATGCCGCCCGCGAGCCCGAGATTGTCGATCTCGCCAACATGCTCAACGAGATGGGCGCCAAGATTGTAGGCGCCGGTACGCCCGTCGTGACTATCGAAGGCGTGGAAGAGCTCCATCCCGTTACCCATCGCGTGGTGGGCGACCGCATCGAGGCCGGTACCTTTATCGTTGCCGGTGCGTTGATGGCCGACGATCGCGGTGTCGATGTCACGGGCTTTTGTCCCATTCACTTGGGCATGGTGCTCAAGAAGATGGAGCTCATGGGTATCGACTGCGAGCGCGTCGAGGATGGCGTCCATGTGAACCGTGCCGAGCGTATCAAGCCGGTCGACATCCAGACGCTTCCGTTCCCCGGTTTCCCGACCGACATGCAGGCGCAGATTATGGTGCTCTCCGCCCTTGCCGACGGCAGTTCCGTTATTACCGAAAACATCTTCGAGAATCGCTTTATGTTTGCCTCTGAGCTGGTGCGCATGGGTGCCGACATTCGTATCGAGAGCCATCATGCCATGATTCATGGCGTCAAGGGCTTCTCGGGTGCACAGGTTACCTCGCCCGATCTGCGCGGCGGAGCGGCCCTCGTCGTAGCGGGGTTGATCGCCGACGGGACGACCGAGGTTTCGGCTATCCATCACATCAAGCGCGGCTACGAGCAGTTTGTCGAAAAGCTGCAGGCGCTTGGCGCGCATGTCGAGCATGCTACCGTCCCCGATCCCGTCATCTACTAATACAGGTTGCCTATGTTTAATAAAAAGCCCCTCGCGGATACCACCACCCGAAGACCCTCAACTGGTGCGCAGGCCAAGATCTACAGTCGCGATAACGTGGCTCGTTATTCCGAGCGAGCTCGCCAACGTCGTCGTAGCCACACGATTCGCCACGTCGCGCTCATTGTCGTGCTTGGCGTGCTACTGAGCGCCACTACCGCTGCCGGCCTGTGGTTTGCCACCATTATGGGCAAGCTCGGCGATTCTAATGTCATTACCGACAATCTGCGTCGGGTTCTGGTTGACACCGATGAAGCAAAGGATCCGTTCTACGTGCTGCTTCTTGGCACCGACGGCCGTCCGGGCGAGGATACGTATCGTGCCGACTCGATTATCCTGGCACGCATCGACCCCACGCAAAAGCAGGCGACGCTCATTTCCGTTCCGCGCGACACCAAGGTCGTGTACAAGGGCGAGACCATGAAGATCAACGCCTGCCATACCGTTGGCGGCGCCGAGGCCATGGTCGAGGCGGTCAACGAGCTGTGCGGTGTTCAGATTTCCCACTATGCCGAGGTCAGCTTCGACGGTATGCAGGCGCTGATTGATTCGGTTGGCGGTATCGACATTAACGCAACCGATGATGTTGACGACCCCGAGCACCTGGATATTAAGATTACCGCTGGCCAGCAGCATATGGACGGTGCCACCGCCCTTACCTATGCCCGCTGCCGCTACACCTATGCCGACGGCGATTACACGCGCATGCGCCACCAGCGTCAGGTGCTTGGCGCCCTTGCCAACCAGATTCTCAATAACTTCGATGCCACGAAGATCTTTGGCCTGGTTAATTCGCTGTCCGATATGCTCGTAACCGATATGAGCGTTCAGGATATCGTGGCTACGGTCAATGCCATGCGCGGTATGGATGTCGACGGTATCTACTCGGCCAACCTGCCCTCGTACGCCGACGACAGCACCATGATCGACGGCGTGAGCTATGTCTTTGTCTACGAGGACGAGCTCAAGGAAATGATGGAGCGCGTCGATGCCGGCAAGGATCCCAAGGGTCCCAACACCATGGGTCTTTCCGACGGCTCCAGCTCTACGATCGGTGACCTGAACAACAACACGTCTGACGACTACGCAAACGGTACCGCAACCTCATCGGTCAGCTCTGACGATTCCGATGACTCAAGCGATTCGAGCGACAGTTCCGATTACTATGAAGAGCCCACGGGCGACGGCAACGGCTACGAAGCCAACTACTAAGTTACGGCGTTTTACCAAACGCCGTAACGGCTCGACGCTGCGCGCCGCCCAAGGCGACAATTTGTCATTCAAAAGGCAGGGCATGACCAGAAGGTCAATGCCCTGCCTTTTTCATGCCAACTTGTTCGCCTTGGACGTCGCTCGCTGACGTTGGCTCAACCTGCGATGTTGACTACTCCCCTTGTATCAAAAACCGCCCCGTTCTCTGTAGAGGACGGGGCGGTTCGTCTTTTGGGCTTATGCAGCCAGGCTTATGCGAAACGGGCGACGAGCTCCTGCAGGACGTCGGTCATCTTGACGAGCGAACTGACCGGGACGAATTCGTTGACGCCGTGGTAGCAATAGCCGCCGGTGGAAAGGTTGGGGCAGGGCAGACCGCGGAACGACAGCTGCGCGCCGTCGGTGCCGCCGCGAATCGGCAGCACTTGGGGCTCAACGCCGCAGGCAAGGTAGGCTTCCTTGGCAACATCAATAAGCTCGGGATAGTCACGAACAATCTCGGCCATATTTCGATACTGCTGCTTAATCTCGACCGTCACGCGCTTGTCACCCAAGCGCTGGTTGAGCATCGAGGCGGCGGCATCAATAAGGTCGAGTTTCTGCTGGAACTTGGCTGCGTCATGGTCGCGGACGATATAGCGCGCTGTGGCGTGATCGACGGTTGCAGATACACCCTCAAGGTGATAAAAGCCCTCGTAGCCTTCCGTATACTCCGGGCGCTGCACGTAGGGGAGCAACGCGTTGAAGTCGCAGAACAGATTGCCTGCGTTAACCATACGGCCTTTGGCGTCGCCCGGGTGGATGGACTGGCCCTCAAAGCAGACGGTCGCCTCAACGGCATTAAAGCACTCCCACTCCAGCTCGCCGATGGGGCCACCGTCGACCGTGTAGGCATACTTGCAGCCAAAGGTATCGATATCCAACAGCTCGGCTCCGTGGCCGATCTCCTCGTCAGGGCAGAAGCAAATGCCGAGTGCGGGATGGGGCAGAGAAGGGTCCTGAGCGATACGCGCGACAAGCGACATGATCTCGGCGACGCCTGCCTTGTCGTCCGCGCCCAGCAGCGTGGTGCCATCGCTGCAGACCAGGTCCTCACCCGCGAGGTCGTTCAGGGCGGGAAGCTTGGCGGTACTCATGGCAACGGGCTTACCGTCAACCGTGCCGCAGACCAGGTCGCCGCCTTCGTAGTGCACGATGTGCGGCTTCACGCCGGCGCCCGGTGCAACTTCGGTGGTGTCGAGATGGGCGATCAGGCCCAGGGCGGGCTTGTCCTCAGCGCCCACACTTGCGGGGATATGCGCGCAGACATAGGCGTGCTCGGTCACGTGGGCATCTTCCGCACCAAGCTCGCGCAGCTCTTCAGCCAGCACGTTGGCAAGGTCAAACTGAACGGCGCTCGAGGGTACCTGGTCGCAGTTTGCATCCTCGGACTGCGTGTTGATCTGGACGTAGCGCAAAAAGCGCTCGAGGACATCGGGGTTCGTGGTGGTGTTTTCCATAAAGACCGCTCCAATCTTGGTCGTCGTGTGCAACAAGAACTCTAGCACGGTATGCCACGGCATACCGCGACGCTTGGATGGGGTAGAATCAGCCAATGAATGCAGAAGGGACGGAAGATCATGGATACGACAAATAGCTCGCGCGAACTACATCTGACGGTGGCGAACGAAGACTACTTGGAGTGCATGGTTCGCATTGAAAGCGAAGAGGGGGAAACCAACGGCGTGCGATCGGTCGACATCGCGCAGCGCCTTGGCGTCTCCAAGGCATCGGTCAATAAAGCGGTTTCGGCGCTCAAAGCATCCGAACTTGTCGAGCAATCGCACTACGGCAAGGTAGTCCTGACCGATCGCGGCCGCGAGGTTGGTACGGCTATCTGGTACCGTCATCGCCTCATCCGCACGTTTTTGGTTCAGGAGCTCGGTGTCGAATTTGAGCGAGCCGATTCCGAGGCCTGCATGATGGAGCATGCGCTATCCGAGGACACGATGAACCGCTGGCTCGCCTATCTCGAAAAGCAGGGAATCAGCGTCGAGGAATAGCGGGATATATATGGATACGAGTTATTACAATCGCTTTGGTGCCGAGGAACTTACGCGCCGCTTGTCGAGCGAGACCTTGTTGGCGCAGGGCCCCATGGGCAGTGTTCTGTTGAGTGAGTACGACGCCGCCGATATTCCACCGGCGTTTTGGAATCTGGCAGAGCCGCAGACCGTTTCTCGTATCCATCGCTTGTATGTCGCCGCCGGCGCGCAGGTACTCATTACCAATACCTTTCAGGCATCAAGCTATGCCCTCAAGCACGACCAGATTGCGCCGTCCGTGGCGGAGGTCAATCGCGGGGCCGTCGACGATGCCCGCCAGGCGCACCCTCAGCTGCTGCTGGGCTCGATGGGTCCGATCGGTATTGAGTGGTTTGCCGAGGACTCGGCCGAGTTTCGTGAGATCCGAGGCATTGCGCGCGAACAGGCGCACGCCTTGCTCAATGCTGGTGTTGACGGTCTGCTGATCGAGACGGTGACGTCTATCCGTAATTTGCAGCCCATGCTTGCCGGCGCCCGAGATGCCGCCGACGGCATGCCTGTTCTGGTGAGTTTTGTCGTTGACGATAAGGGCGACCTGTTGGGCGATGGCCTCAACATCGAGGCAGCCGTTTTGTACGCCGAAAAACACGGCGCAAACTCGGTTGGTGTTAATTGCTGTTCGCTTGCGGCCGCGAACGCGGCGGTGCCCAGGATGGTTGCATCGGCGACTACTCCCGTCACGGTGCGTCCCAACGTGGGCGATCCGGTCCAGACTCAGGATGGCCCCGTATGGCACGAGAACCCCGAAGCTTTCGCGCGCGCATGCATCGAATGGAGACATGCCGGTGCCGCAATGGTGGGCAGTTGCTGTGGAACCACGGCAATCACTACGGCAGCGATGGCCGAGGCGCTCGATATATAAAGGGCAAAACCGCTCCATACGGGGCGGTTTTTTTATTGCTTGCATGTCCTCGGCAGCATTTGCCCAAATGGTGAATGCTGGTGCCGGCAGGTTGCCGAGTGTGTATCGCGGGTATACCTCATGCGTACCATGATCCAAACACTGTGAGGTGTCTGCGCGTGTGCGCGATAATTCATTTTGGAACTGACGGTTGGCGCGCTCGCGTCGATGAGGACTTCACTGCCGACAACGTTGCCCGCATTGCCGATGCCGTCGGCGAGTTGTGGCAAAAGATCAATCCCGGCAAAACAGTATATATAGGGTTCGACACCCGGCCGCAGGCGCGCGAGTTTGCTGAGCTTGCGGCAGGCGTGCTTGCCGCTCACGGATTGGACGCAGTGCTCGCATCTCGGCCTGTTCCGACCCCCGCCCTTACGTGGGCGTCGGCGTATGACGGCGAGGCCTGCGGTGCGCTCATGGTGACGGGATCCCATCATCCGCAGGGGTATCTGTGCCTTAAGCTGCGCATGGGAGATGGCTCGACGGCCAATCAGGATGTCATCGAAGAGCTCGAAGAGACTATGGCCCCCGAGCCGATGGGGATCGAGGAACGCTATCGCACCGCGGATATTATTCCTGACTATATGCAGGCGGTGGCATCGTTTGTCGATGCCGAGGCCATTCGAGCCGCTCACCTGCGTGTGGTAGTTGACCCCATGGGCGGCGCGGCCCAGGGATATCTTGCCGACCTGCTGCGGGAGCTAGGCGTCGAGGTGCACGAGATTCATGCCGGACAGTCGTCCGATCAAGAGGACATTTGCCCCGACCCTGTTGAGCCGTGGGTGGACGCTTGCGAGCGTGCGGTTGTCGAGGACGGGGCGTGCGCAGGCCTGGTGACCGACGGCGATGCCGACCGTATCGGTGCGGTCGACGAACGCGGTAGATATATTCATCCGCATCAAATCATGGCGCTTGTTTTGGGCGACCTCGTTCAATTCCGCAATTTGGAGGGGCGTGTCGTCGTCAATCTCTCGTGCTCGACGCTCGTGCGTCGCATTGCCGAGGCGCTTGGCTGTCGTGTGACCGTTAAGCCGGTCGGTTTCAAATATATAGCTGCAGAGATGAAGAAGGGCGGCGTCCTCATGGGAGGCGAGGAGGCCGGCGGTATCGGCATCGCCGCGCATATGCCTGAGCGTGATGGAATCCTTGCTTGTCTGATTCTGTGTGAGCTTATGGCAAAGACGGGCGCGCCTTTGGGCGTTTTGGTCGATCAGCTCGAGGCCAGTTTTGGTAAGACGAGTTATGGGCGTCGCGATTTGCGCCTTGAGGCCGAAGACGCCGAATCGCTGCGAACGCTGCTTCCTGGCATGAATCCTAAATCGATTTGCGGCAAGGCGCCGCAGGCTGTAAGCCATATGGATGGTTTACGTTTGGCATTCGAGGATGACACCTGGCTGCTGATCCGCCCCAGCGGGACCGAACCGGTGGTTCGCGTATACGCCGAGGGGTTCTCGGTGGAGGAGCGCGATGAGTTGCTCGATGCCGGCTGTGCCTTGGCTAAGGGAGCCTATCAGCTTTAGCCATATGACGCTTCACTATAAAGAGGCCCTCGGTGAGCGGTAGAGAACGGCTGGCAAACGTAAGCAGGGTTTTAATATGTGTAGGAAATGTGTGCGTCCAGATTCCCGCCCCCGGCGCCCCTCCGGTCTGGCAATATATCTCCTTGCCGCGCGGCC
>NZ_QRTA01000022.1:0-22888 GCF_003457875.1 Collinsella sp. AF28-5AC
ACTTGGGGCCGTTTGCAGCGTCGAGCAGCTACGCGGTTTGGTAAAACCGCGTAGTTATAAAGCCTCGAGCGCGTTGGCGATGCGCTTCATGGCGGCATCGGCGGATGCTTGGTCGGGCGCCTCGGCCAGCACGCGGATAACCGACTCGGTTCCGCTCTTGCGCACGAGCACGCGGCCCTCGCCTGCCAGCGCAGCCTCGGCCTCGGCGATGGCGTTCTGCACGCCCATATTCTCGAGCGCGGCGTCCTTGTCCGCCACGTGCACGGCCACCTGCGCCTGTGGCAGCAGCTTGCACGGAGCCGTGAGCTGCGAGAGCGTCTCGCGCTCGGCACGAATCACTTCCATCACGCGCAGCGAGGTCATAATGCCGTCGCCCGTGCGCTCGATATCGCCAAAGATCGTATGGCCCGTCTGCTCGCCGCCCAGGCTGTAGCCGCCCTCGCGCATCTTGGCATACACGTGACGGTCGCCCACGCCGCTGGTCACGGCACTCAGGCCGGCAAGCTCCAACGACTTGATCAGGCCAAAGTTGCTGGCGATCGTCGGCACCACGGTACCGCCCGAGAGACGCCCGTGCTTGTTCAGGTACACACCGCACACGTACAGGATCTGGTCACCGTCGACCACGCGGCCGCGCTCGTCCACGGCCAGGCAGCGGTCGGCATCGCCATCGTAGGCAAAACCCACATCCAGGCCCTGCTCCACCACGTGGCGCTGCAGACGCTCAATATGCGTAGAGCCGCAGTCGACATTGATGTTAAAGCCGTCGGGCGCGGCATTGATCACGCGCACATCGGCGCCCAGTGCGTCGAACACCGGCTTGGCCACCGAGGATGCCGAGCCGTTGGCGCAGTCGATACCGATCTTGACGCCCTGCAGCGAAAAGTTCGCGCTGGCGATGAGCGAAGCAATGTAGCGGTTGCGACCCTGCATGTAGTCCACCGTGGCGCCGATGTGGTTGCCCGTTGCCAGCGGCACCTCGCTCTTGCCATCGATATAGTCCTCGATGAGCTCCAGTACGTCCTCGTCCATCTTAAAGCCGTCGCTGTTGACGAGCTTAATGCCGTTATCGCAAAACGGGTTGTGGCTCGCGCTGATCATGATGCCGCAATCGAAGCAGCCTTCCACAGTCTGATGCGCTACGCCCGGCGTCGGGATCACATGCAGCATATAGGCGTCCGCACCGCTCGCGACCAGGCCGCTCACCAGCGCCGCCTCAAACATATAACTCGAGCGACGCGTGTCCTTGCCCACGATCACGCGTGCCTTGCGCTCGCGGTTGGCGCCGTAATACCAGCCCACAAAACGGCCAATCTTATAAGCGTGCTCTACCGTCAGCCCAACGTTGGCCTCACCGCGAAAGCCGTCGGTGCCAAAGTACTTCATGCGCTCTCCTTACAAAATAGGGGCGAACAGATTGCCTGTCCGCCCCAAAATGGTACTCGATTATCTGCGCTACCAGAAAAACCCTACGCCGACGCGCTGTCGCGAGCCGCCTGGCATGTAGGAGTCTGACGCAGCGTAAGCGGCTTGTCCCCCGCCTCGGCCGACGTGGTCAGCGTATACGTGATCGTCGTCGTCTCGCCAGCATGCAGGTCAACGGTGCCCGAATAGAAGGGGATTCCATGCCACGTAGCGGCGCCAAGACCAAACTGTGTGCCCTCAACCGTAAGGTCACTGATGTTGCCGCCCGTCGGGGCAAACAACGAGACATTCAGGCGTTCGTCGTCACGCGCGGCATCGGGTGCGCTCGCCGCAACGTAGTCGGGCAGCTTGCCTGCCTCCTCCTGCGTCATGATGTTCGTCAGAGTAACGGTGATGCGATACGAGCACGTGCCGTCGCCGTTCTTGATGCCCTGGCCGATCTGCGTGTCGGCGTTCAGATACCAGTCGAGCTTGGAGAAGCTCAGGTTGTTAAAGTAAACGCCGGCAACAGGATCGGCACTCGGGTCATCCGGATCGGGCAGCGAAGCGTCAATGCCCGTCTCTTTGATGGCACTCTGCTCATCATCGTTTCTCATCCACGCGATCAGGCGGCCCTCTTCGGCACCGCGCTCAACGGCGCTGACAAGCTTCGTAACATCGACATCGCCGATACCGCCAAGGATCTTGTCGAAGGCAGCGCTGGCGACGGATGCAAAGATGCCGTCAGACTCCTCGACCGGATAGTTCCAGTACACATCGTGCATGAGGACCTTTGCGGCGTTGGTGCCGTCGACAACCGTTCCGTCGGGCAGTGACACGTTACCGACCAGGCCCAGCAGATACTGCAGGAACACCGGGTCGATACCCACGACGCCGTCAACGTCCTGGCCATATTGAGATTTCCACAGGGCTGCGACACGCTGCGAGTTGCGGGGCCAATCAGGCGAATAGGTATTGCCCGAGTTGTACAGGTTACTGTGGTTGCCGAACAGCGCCTCATCCTCTTCGTCGACGCTCTCGACTGCCTCATCCTCGCTGAGTCCAATGCGGGGAACAAACTCGCCAATCGACATCTGGCCGTCAGTGACCGAAATCAGGCCCTGCGAACCGCCAAAGCCGCCGCAAGCACGAATCTCGACGTTGTTCATGGCGTACATAAGGTAGTTGCGCGTCTGGCCGTTGGCGCCGAGCATCTGGGGAAGGACGGGGGCGACCTTCTCCGCCGCGTCAACCGCACCGTTGAGGGTGGCAAAGCCGTCCTTGGCCTTATCGACCAGCTCGGTCACCTGGGAAATATGAGTATCGCCAATGCCCTGGACCTTCTCGTTGGCGCTCTTGAACACCTTCGAGCTGCTGGAAAGCGAATCGGCGACCGCCTGCAGCGCGGACACGTTAATCATGCCGTCCTGGAACAGCTTGCCGGGCGTGGCCTGCGAAAGGTTGTCGGCCATGGGAACCAGCGCATTGCTCGAGACATCGGACAGGGCGTCAATCATGGTGCGGGCTGCGTTGATGTCACTGCCATACACCGGGATAAACGAAGCCGCCGTCCACAGCGGGCTCGAAGTCTCCGCCTTCATGCTGTCGCAGAGCTCATCGATCTTCTTCGCGTCGTCAGGCAGCGTCGAAAAATCGCCCGACGTGACCTTGTCCTTAAGGCCACCGACGATCTCGACAGCCTCCTTCGCTTCGCTCTTTACGGTCTTTGCCGAGTTAAGCAGCATAAAGCCGCTTGCGCCAAGCGCAACGAGAAGCACCGCGACTACAGCGGCAATAATGGCGCCGGTGTGACGCTTTTTGCGCTCGCCCTTGCGATGGCGATGACGGACCAGACCGTCAGAGGTCGAACTCGACGAAGCATCGCTACCGTAGTTCAAGCCAAAATCGTAATAATCTTCCTTGGAACCCGAGCCCGCAAACTCGGCACCGCTATCATCCAGGCGGGCGAACGTGCCAGTCTCGGAGGCGCCGGTGTAAATCGTGCCAAGGTTACCCGTAAGCCCCGCGCCACCGGCAGAGGGAGTATTGTTGGCGGCCTTGCCGGCATTAACGTTGCCGGCAGCATTCGCGGCGTTGGCAGCACCTGCGTTGTTCGCAGGCACCGAAGGAGCCCCGCTCGGCTGCGACGCGGAGGTTGCACCGCCCGCAAAGACATTCCCTCTTGCACGGCCGGTCTTTTTTGCCTTTTGAGACTGCTCGTACAGAGCGGTGAACATCGCCGTCTCGCCCGGGGACACGCGCTTACCGGAACCGCCCTGTCCAGCGCCGCCCGGCGTGCCGGCCTTACCAGCCCCGTTCGGACGCGGCGGAACTGCAGGACGGCCGCTATCGCTGCCCTTAAAGTGATTACCAGCCATAAAGAAATCCTCGCAATTGAGTCGCAATGAAAAAGTCCATAACGTTACTAGTTTATGGCATTTTGAGCATCGACAGCTAAACTCCAGACACGGACGTCAATTGGCGAAAATGCGGCACAACACCTTTTCCGTCTTGGCGGCGGCGTCAACTACACCGTAAGGAACATCATCACGATGATCATGGCAAAGCCGATAAGGTCGGTCGGCAAAAACACCGTACCCAGCATAACGGCGCTGGTGATGGTCGCCGAAACCGGCTCCACAGTTCCGATGAGGCTCGCACGTACCGAGCCGATGTCCTTAACGCCCTGCATATAGAGCATGTAAGCAAAAAACGAGCCGATAACCACGAACACCGCGAGCGCCTCGACGCCGGCAGCGTCGAGCGCCGGCATATGCGCCCAGGGCTGCACGAAGACGCACGAGACCACGCCCGCCGTGAGCATTGCCGAACCCGTGACGATGGGGCTGCCGTATTCGGGCAGGATCTTGGCGGGAATCACCGCCATACACGCGGCGCTGACCGCACACATAAGACCTGCTGCCAGGCCAAGCGGCGAAATATTCAGGCTGGTAGGGTCGCCGCCGGTGGCAATTAAAAAGGTTCCACCCAGAGCCAGGCCAATGCCGATGACTTCGCGAGTACGCGGCATGCGGCGATCGGTCACGCAGGCGTAGCCCATGATGATAACGAGCTGCAGGCACTGGAGCACCGTCGCGGTTCCGGCGTTCGTCAGGCGCACGGCCGAAAGATAGCAAAACTGGTTGAACAGCAGGCCAAAGGCGGTAAAGAGCAGCAGCTGCTTGCGATCGGCGGGTGTGGTCCAGAGCTTAACCAGGCGCTCGCGGTCGCGCGTAACAACCACGGCCATAAAGAGTAGACCGGCGAGAATCTGACGCACGCTCATAAGCCACAAGGTGTCGACGTGGTAGGTATCGAACAGAAAGCTCGCGCTGGTGCCCGAGAAGCCCCAAAACGAACCGCCCACCAGCGTAGCCAAGACGCCCGTGATCATCTTGCGCGACGACGCATCGTTAAGGCGCTCGCGCCAGGCGCGACGGGTGTTGCGGCTGAGCTCGTCGGTGCCCTCGGGCACATCAATGTTCGATATATCGGCCATCGGCACCGAAGCCCCTGCGCCTTCGACCTGCTCGACACACTCTTTGCTCATTCCACTCCCCCGAAACAGTCTGGAAGCAATTCGGCTTACCTTACCACGGCGAAGTCACCAGCTGGAGGCTTGTCCGCTTATCGGTAGGACAATTCCGCAGGCGTCTTTCCATAGCTCGATACCGCAATGGCCTTGCATTATGCGACAGCCAAATCGCGGCAGCAGGCTCTTTTGAAATGGATATGGCAAAGCCCCCGAATTCCACAATGTAAGCGATTTTTAAAAATGTTCTTGCCACCGAGTTCAGGCTCCGTTATATTATCCCTTGCGCGCTTGCGCACCCTTGATCGGGCGTTTAGCTCAGGGGGAGAGCGCTTCCCTGACACGGAAGAGGTCAGAAGTTCAAATCTTCTAACGCCCACCAAATGTTCGCAGCTCAGAGGCTATGTCCTCTGGGCTGTTTTGTTTTATGTCGCCAAATCCGCCGGCAGTTCCAACCGCCCAACTAGCCAAAAGCCGACCATCTACTTGCCGATCTATCCATCGGCATAACCAATCAGTCCGCACCGCAACTTCTCAGCAAAACGCCGCGATGTCTGCGCCCTGCGGTATCCTTGGGCCACTTGCACCTGCAGCACCAAGGAGCCGCCATGCGCACCGAGCTCGATGTCCCCTTTTCGCACAAAGAAGAAGCCAAGGCGCTGGGCGCCAAATGGGACCGGACCAAGAAGGTCTGGTATGTACCCAGCGGCGTCAACCCCGAGCCCTTTGCCGAGTGGCTGCCCGGTGTTGACCGATCCGACCCCTCAGCGCCGTATATATATCTAGTACTGGGCAAGCGCGAGTGCTGGAAGTGTCACAAAGAGACCTCGGTCGCGGCCTTCGGCATTCCCTATCGAACCGATAACGACGAGAGCGTCGCCATCGCGCACGCGCCCAACGAATCCGGGCACATTGCCATCGACACGGCCAACGCCAACGCACTCGCCATCGTGCCCGCTCTTGGCTGCGTGCCGGGCGAGATCCGCGACTACCTTCATAAGCGCTGCGGCTACAAGCCCGTAGGCGCGCGAGCCTCCAAAGCCCCGTCGCTCGGCAACACGTGCACCAGTTGCGACGCGCTGCAAGGCAGCCGCTATCTGTTCGAGGAGCCCTCGTCCCCGTTTGCCCTCACTGCCATCAACAAGCTGCCGGCACTGGAGTTTGTGCGCGTCGAAGTTGCCGGCGTCTTTGGCATCCCGGCCACGCGCACCGACTTTGACCAGGCGCTCTTTACCTGGGCACGCGACCATCACGCCGAGTTCCACAAGCAACTCGGTGAGGGGATTTATTTGTAGAGGCAAAAGACACTCACAGCCAGCTCCTCCGCATCACCTATCCCTCGTCGCCGGCGTCATACACGATATCGAGGCCACAAACAGGGCATTTCTCCGGATACACCGGCATATGAACGCCTGTCTGTTTTCTCACTTCGTCGCTGAGTCTGTCGCGCGCATCGATGAACCGAATGTCGAGACACGGTATTTGCGAGCCGCAGCGAGGGCAGGTGACGACAAACGACCCGCAATCAACCTCTACGCTCGGAAACATATTGTTGTCTATAAGGGCACACGGCAGTTTTCCGTACTTCCCCATCGCAATATCGCCTCGCCAGCTCATACACGCTCCCCTCTCGCTATACAAAACAGGAAGAGCATGCACCGGCGGGCGTGCGCGAGATTGCATCGCCACGCGATCCGATCAAACAACACGATCGTCAAAGAATGCCAAAGCCAAATACGCTAATACGGCAGAAGCCCCGCCTTTTCACGCTTCTTTTCCGAGCGATCGAACTCGATGCGATGGGCCTCAAGAAACACCGTATTGGGTCGCCACTGACGCTCATTCGGCTGCCTTAGCGTCGCACCCGCAAAGGAAGCGTAGTCGGTCTTATCCAGCAGGTACGATCCGCACAGCCGATATTCGCCGCAAACAGGCTCAAACGAAATCAGGTGAGCATCAAATAGGGAATGAAGATCGCGCCGAAGCAGAATGCCATTGCTGGCAACCTGCGATTTGGGTCCCGAGTAATTCTCGATATGTGCAGCCTCCAGAGCTTCGCTGACGCCGCAGTCCGACACCGCGCAACGGCCGTCATAGGCGGCAACGAGCTGCTTGCGGAACCATTGCTGCCCCAATCGCTCGCGCCTTAACGCATAGCGGACCTTTTCGTCGTCGGTCGCACCCTGTCCGGCAAACTCAATATCGACGGGCATGTGCTTCAGATAACTCATGTCGGGTGCAAAACGAGGGTCCGGCCCGCCTTTATGAACAGGACCGTGCAGAACAAACCATCCGTTTTCGGGCTCGAACCGTTCAACAAACGCAAGGCCGAGCACCTTGTAGCCCACCTCGGTTGCAAATATGACTCCGACTGGAACGCCACATTCCATGCAGTTGAGCATTTTACGGTTGTAATTCTGGTCTCGAAAACCAACGGTACCCGGCGCTTGAACCGAGTACTTAATGACCCACGTACCATCGTCCAAATAGAGCGGAGGCACATCGGTGTAGAAGCTCTTTTTAGAGTTATGGACCGAAAGCGCAAAGATCTTATTGGGATCTTGCTTCACCCGATCCTGGCCCGGCCAGAAGATCCCTGAATCCCGCGTTACGGGAAAGAAGTCCGAGCCAATTCTCAAACGATACTGATACTGAGGGCTATCTTCCTTGGTGTGGTGCGGAAGGCTGGTCCAAACGCCGCCGCGCTGTTCCTCACCCAGAAACCACTCCCATGCCTCAACGTATTCGGAAAGCACGAGACTGCAGGCGCGGTCATAGCTTGGTCCATCCATCAACGGAACAGCAAGGTCAATGTCGTTCATCGCCAGCACCTACAACCATACGAACGCGAGTCATGCCCCTCAATAATATGGCCGAGAGTCAATTATTACGAGATCTCATTCCGCGATCGGCACATCGCTGATGCTCTCGGTTTGCCGCTGGCGCGCTTGTACCCCGCTACCCCACTCCCCTGTATACTGATGTAGCACGTGTTTCATCCGGGCTTGTTGGGCCGGGTCGTTCATGGGAGGTTCTTGTGGCTGTTTCGAATCCGCCTAAGGGAAGCGTTTCTTCTTCGTCCATCAAGCCGGTTACGCGCAAGGCCGTGCGTTGCCAGCGCGAGGTCGCTTGGCTTGTCACGCAGGCGGCGGGCAGGCTTGTGGCGACCACTCAGGACGTCAATGCGCCTACGCCGAGCTTTGTGTTAGCGGCGGCGCTGGATTTTGTGCGCCAATTGGAGCTTGCCGAACAGGATGCCAGCGGCCACCTCGACTACCAGAATGTTATGGCGCCCGACCTGCAAACGTTCTGCCACATGGCCAAGTTGCCCGCCGCGCCCAATGCGCTTTCGGACGCAGGCTACATGTTTACGCTTTCGGGCGCGGACCTTATTCGCGACATCTATGCATACTGCAGCGAGCTCGCCGAGCGCCACGTCTTTGACGCGGCAGAAGTCAAACCGGGATATGTCATCAAACTGGTTCTTAGGCTGTTTTTGATGGACGGGTTCGGGGCCATGCCGGCGTAAGCCGAGTCTTTAGCATCACCGTCGACTGGGCAACAACCGCTTTACCTTAGTGGGCGCCAATCGAGGGTCGATTATTGAGTCGCCTCGTCCACTAACGCATTTATTCCACGCGCTCTGACAGTCGATATTTGCGGTTGCGGCTTGTCGACGGCGCCGTGGGCTCAAGCTCGCCTTGAGCAATGAGCGCGTTGACGCGCGACCTAACCTGGGAAATTGTAAGCCCCGTGCGTTCTGCCAGCTCACGCGTCCCCAGCTCGCCGTAGTGTTTGAGTGCCGTCACAATTAAGCCCCCGCCATGATCGACCGGCTCGATCTTTGAACGGTAAAGTACGACCTTGAACCGATCGAACCCCGGGCAGAACAGGGGCTCGGCCAGACCATGCGCGCGCATGGCATCGATCATCATCGGGATGCCCGAGCCATTGCCCTCAGCCGGCGAACCTGCGCCATCCGGCAGCGGAACAATCGACATGAGCTTCACAAGCGTCGCGTTACGGCATCGGGAGCTGCCGTCAAACAAGTTCTCGCGAGTCTTTCCCCCGTAAAGGCCGCCAGGATTCGTCACCTCGACACGATCGTCAAAGACGTCGACGGCAATCGATTGTCCACAGAACCGATCCCCGTATTCTCGATGGATTACGGCGTTGGCGATTGCCTCGCGCAGAACCTCCTCGGGAATCTCCAGCGAGTCGACACGCGAGACGCCTTGGACGGTCGAGGTTCGCCGCAAATTCTTGGCGACGGCCGCGACAGCATCCGAGATCATCTCGCCCAACGTTCCCTCACAGATTGTGCGGTCCATGAACCTCAGCGACCCCGCCGTGCCTTTCCGGGTCCCCGCATAGACAGCCATGTCGATAAAGAGCTTGGGATAAAACTGCTGAGGGTAGGTGCCCGCAACTAGGAGTCCAGCCTTGGTGACATTGCCCTGGGAATCAAGGAAATTTAGGCGCTCCAGCTTCGTTTGTTTGTCCGGCGCGCCGCGCATCGCCCGGGGCGTCAACGAGAAAGCCCGATCTATCGTACGGTCGACCAGCGTCTCGTCGAGATCGTCCGCGTCCGCGCCCGCCACCGCGTCGCGATCGCTCGGAGTCGCCCGACCGTATGACGCCAATGCGAGCACCTCGGTCGACGAAAGCGGGACATCTTTGTCATCGATGCGCTTGTAGCTGCCGCCCTGGGCGCCCCGCTCTATGACATAGCAGGGCTTGCTCGACGGATCGAGCTCCTCAATCGTAATGACGAGAACGATGACGCCCTGAAGCTCCACTCGCTCGATCGTGTATTTGGGCGGATTGGCCAGCTTTCCTCGACCGCCCGCATCACCCATGCCTGACACAAACTGGTTGAGCACTTTCTCGGTCTCGAAGTTCTCAACCGGGACAAAACCTGCGCGCTCACTCACTCCGAGCACGATGATTCCGCCGGCAGTGTTCGCGAATGCGCTCACCGTTTCCCACACGTCGCGGGAAAGCGTCGTGGCGCTCTCCTTGACCTCGACGTTAAGATCGTCCGAGCCCATGCGCCTTAAAGACTCGAGCAGACCGGTCAGTTCGTTTTCGTTCATCTGCACGTCCTTTCGCTTGGTTCTGCGAAGAATGCCGCGAATGGATTTCCTTCGTCTCTCAGTTATCTCTCGTAATTATCTCTCATCTATCTGTTATCTCTCATATTAGAGATGAGTGAGAGATAAAAGATAAGATGTCTGCCATCTGTTTCATATAAACATGTTTTTGCTGGTAGAACAATCGGTATTGAGATAATACCATGATTGCTTGTCTCTTTGCTGCTCAGTTATCTCTCATATTTATCTCTCGTCTTTCTGTTATCTCTCGTATTAGAGATGAGTGAGAGATGAGAGATACGCGAGTGATGGACGAGCGAGGATTTTCGGACGGTCGGATATCGAGAGTGGATATTTGGACGGTTTTTGGGGCTTTTGCGGCAAATTCCGTCCAAATATCCACTCTCGTTCGATAGGTATCCGGAAATCCTCGCTCGTCCGTCCGAATATCCACTCTCGTTTGGCGAGTGTCCAATTTTCCACGCTCGTGCGGCGGGCACGCGGGACCTATGCCCAATCCGGCTGTATCGTCTCCAGTTCGCCGCAGGGTCGCGGCCCCATATGGGTATACTCTCGAGGATTCGACTCGATTCGCCCCCGCTGGGGCGTCAAAGGAGACTGCATATGCCCACCACCTCAACCGACCCGCGCGCCGCAGCCGCTGCACTGCTGGTGCCCGGCACTACCTGCCACGGCTTTGCCGTCGAGCGCCGCGAGACCGTGCCCGAGCTCGACTCGGACGCTTACGTGCTGCGACACACTGCCTCGGGCGCTCGTCTGCTGTACCTGGCGTGCGACGACGAAAACAAGGCCTTTGCCATTGGCTTTAAGACGCCGCCAGCCGATTCCACCGGCGTGTTCCATATTCTTGAGCACTCGGTGCTGTGCGGATCGGCCAAGTTTCCCGTCAAGGAGCCGTTTGTCGACCTGATCAAGAGCTCCATGCAGACGTTCCTCAACGCCATGACCTACCCCGACAAGACCATCTACCCCGTTGCCACCACCAACGAGCAGGATCTGTATAACCTGATGGACGTGTACCTGGACGCGGTGTTCAACCCGGCCATCTATACCAAGCCCACCATTTTTGAGCAGGAGGGCTGGCACTACGAGCTGGATCTGCCAGAGAGCGCCGAGGGCGAGGGCGACGGCAGCCCCGCCAGCCTGCGCGAGGGCACGCTGCGCTATAACGGCGTGGTGTTTAACGAGATGAAGGGCGCGCTGTCCGACCCCATGAGCGTGCTGGACGACGCCATCAACGCCGCGCTCTATCCCGACACCGCCTATGCGCACGAGAGCGGCGGCGACCCGCGCGCGATTCCCGCGCTCACCTACGAGCAGTTCCTGGACACGCACGCGCGCCACTACAATCCTTCCAACTCTTATATAACGCTCTACGGCGACCTAGATGTGGACCGCGCGCTGGCGTTTTTGGACGAGCGTTATCTGTCGCAGCCGAGTGCCGCGAGCTGCCGCATGGACGCTGCCGTCGCCGCCGGCGAGGACCCGTCCACGCTGGCGCCCAATCCGCTGGGCGTGCAGGCGCCCGTGACCTGCGAGTACAAGCGCGTCGAGATGGCCACTACACCCGAGAACGCCCTGGTGGGCCTGGGCCTGGTGCTGGGCAGCGCGCTCGACCGCAAACGCACGATCGCGGCGGATATCCTGTTCGAGGCACTGCTGGGCTCCAACGAAGCACCGGTTAAGAAGGCCATTCTGGCCGCCGGCCTGGGCGGCAACGTGGTGAGCTACACCGCGGCCGAGAGCCTGCAGCCCTACGAGCTCATCATGCTGCAAAACGCGCAGCCCGGCGTGGCGCGCGAGCTGCGCCGCGTGTTCCAGGACGCCTGCCGCGACCTATGCGAGCACGGCGTTTCGCGCGAGCGCCTGGAAGCCATCATCAGCAGCAACGAATACGACCTGCGCCAGCGCGACTACGGTATCGCCGACGGCGTGGCCATTGCGTGCGACGCGCTGAGCACGTGGCTCTACGATGACGACGCCGCGACGCTGGCGCTCAAGTACGGCCCGGTGTACGAGGAGCTGCGCGGCGACCTGGACGGCAGCTATTTTGAGGACCTGCTGCGCGAACTGGTGCTGCAGAACGATCACATGGCACTGGTCGAGCTGGTGCCGGTGGACGCCGCCGATGGTTCAGAGGGTGCCGAGGCCGCCGAGCTGGCAGCCAAGCGCGATGCCATGACCGATGCCGAGCTGGCCGACGTGGTCGAGCGCACGGCCGCGCTGCGTGCCGCGCAGGAGGCGGAAGACACACCCGAGGCCAAGGCCACGCTGCCGCGCCTGCGCGTGTCCGACATTGGCGAGGCGCGCCCCGAGCCGCCACTGGTCGTGGACACGACCGCGCCCATCCCCTGCCTGCGCCACGGCATCCCCACCAACCGTCTGGCCTACGCCATGCAGTATTTCGACCTGAGCTGCGTCGCGTTTGAGGACCTGCCCTATGTGACACTGCTCTGCCGCCTGCTTAAGCAGCTGCCCACGCGCGAGCACTCGGCCGAGGAACTCGATAACTTGCTCGCCGGCAAGCTCGGCTTTTTGAGCTTTACGACCGAAGTCATGACGCAGCCCGAAGTAGACGGCGTGCGCCCCTACCTGCTGGTGAGCGCCGGCGCCCTGTCCGAGAAGATCGATGCGCTGGCGAGTCTGCCGCGCGAGGTATGGTCGAGCACGCTTTTGGCAGACGCCGACGCCGACCGCATGCGCGACGTGCTCACGCAGATTCGCATTGGGCTTGAGCAGGGCTTTATCAACAACGGCCACTCGGCGGCGCTCGGTCGCGCGATGAGCTACAGCTCGCCTTCGGCCGTGGTGCGCGAGCAGCTTTCGGGCGTTGATTTCTATCTGTTCCTGCGCGATCTGCTCAACCACTTTGACGAGCGCCTGGACGGCCTGCGCGCCAAGCTTACCGAGCTGGCGGGCCGCATCTTTGTGGCCGACGGCTGCATGGCGAGCTTTACCGGCAGCGACGAGGACTTTGACGCGTACTGGGATGCCGCGGGCGACCTGGGGCTGGGTGCAGGCGATGGTGCCGGCCGCGACGCGCT
Organism: Collinsella sp. AF28-5AC; assembly: GCF_003457875.1. Classification (NCBI taxonomy): domain Bacteria; kingdom Bacillati; phylum Actinomycetota; class Coriobacteriia; order Coriobacteriales; family Coriobacteriaceae; genus Collinsella; species Collinsella sp. AF28-5AC. The sequence continues at coordinate 13,095 of NZ_QRTA01000022.1, forward strand.
CGCGGTGCCGGCGCCGTGCGACCGCCACGAGGCTTTCGTGATCCCCAGCGACATCTGCTTTGCCGCGCGTGCGTGCGATCCGCGTCGCCTGGGCATTGACGTGACAGGCGCTTGGGCCGTGGCTGCCAACGCGCTCTCCTACGATTACCTGTGGAACGAGATTCGCGTGAAGGGCGGTGCGTACGGCTGCGGATTCCGCGCAGCCGGCGAGCGCCAGACGGCGTTCTACACCTACCGCGACCCGGCGATCGATCCTTCGATTGAGCGCGTGGCGCGTGCAGGCGAATGGCTCGGCAGCTTTGAGCCCGACGAGGCCGCCTTTGAGGGCTTTATCGTGAGCTGCGTGAGCGGCATGGACGCGCCGGTGAAGCCGTACGCGCTCACCAAGCGCCGCAACACGACCTACCTGGCCGGGCTCGATCCGCACGCACGCGAGGAGCGCCGCGCCCAGATGCTCGCCGCCACGCCCGGTGAGCTGCGCTCGCTCGGCGCCGACGTGACGCGCATCGCAGCCGAGTCGCCCACCTGCGTCTTTGGCGGCCGAGACGTCATCGCCAAGAGCAACGCCGGCTTTAACGTCATCGACCTGCTGGGCTAATGCACAAAGGTAGATTTTTAGGACATGCCTGAAAATCTACCTTTTTCTGCGGCTTGGGCGAGGCGGCGCAGCCCACCGCGGCGGTTTGTCTCGATCTGTAACAGTAACTCGGCAAAATTGGACCTAGTTGTTACAGATTGAGACAAAAGGTCGGCGTCGTCTGGAAACGTCTCGATCTGTAACATCTGGAGCCGATATTGCCGTCTTGATGTTACAGATCGAGACAAACCGCCGCAGACGCCCATCACAGCACAGACCACCACGAAGGTGCATGTATCCCCTTCGTGGTTGTTTTGCTGTTTGCCCAGATAAACCTGCCAAAATAAACCTGTCCCTTTTTGGCAGGTTTGCTAGAGGAGGTTAGGATGGACAAGGCTAAATTGCGGCGAGCAGTGATTGCCCGGCGCGATGCGATTGATTTGGATGTGCGGGCAGCGAAGTCTGCCGTTATCTGTGCGCGGCTGGCCGAGCTGCTGGGCCGCTTGGATGCCGCGGCGCCGCACACCGTTGCCGTCTATGCCGCGATGGGTTCCGAAGTCGACTCAGCCGCGTTTGCCGCAGCTGCCGCCAAACGTGGCTGGCGCGTGGCCTATCCGTGCATGCTCTCGGCAACAGACGCCGCAGCTTGTGGCCAGCGCATGTGTATGCGGGCAGTTGCCGCCGACGATGCGTCCGCGGCTCCGTTTATCGCCCACCCCACACGGGCTTTCGCGGCCATGGACATCGACAGCGGCCGCTTCCCCATCGTGCCTGCCGAAGCTCTCGACATGATCGTCGTACCGCTCGTGGCCTTCGATCAAACCGGCGCGCGCCTGGGCTACGGCGGCGGTTGCTACGACCGCTACCTGCCCATGCTCTCACCCGCATGCCAAATCATCGGCATCGCCTTTGACGAGCAGCGTGTCGACGGCGTTCCCACCGACGTCCACGACCTGCCGCTACCTCACATCATCAGCGCCTAACGGCTGGCACGCTGCACCCCACAAAAATGAGCGTGGAAAATTTCCCACTTTGGGCCTGTTCGGGGGCAAAAAACGGGAGATTATCCACGCTCATTATTCAAACGTCCGATAATCCACGCTCGTGTGTCCGAAAATCCACGCTCAACCAAATCGCGTCTAAATTCCCACGCTCATCCGTCCGGATTTCCACGCTCGTGCAGCCTAACGCCCTGCCACCGCCTCAGCATGCACGCGGCACGCCGGCAACCTTGAGCTTGCGATCGAGCTTTGTCGGGTCCCTTAGATCATCCCAGCACAAGCGCACAATCTTACAGTTATCGAGCAGCGAAAGCCTCGACTCGCGCTGGCGCTCATCAAATTGCGCCTTTGCAAGCTTGCCCTCCTCCGCCGCCTTCTCGCTTTTAACGAATCCGTCGAACTCCCCAATAATCAACCGGTCACCCACGCGCCACAAATAGTCAACGCGATACGGCCTTCCCGGCTCAACCGGATCGAACAGCTCAACTTGCAGCTCCGGAACCTGCCAGCCTCGTTCGATCATCAGCGCCCGCGCCTTGGACTCGCCGCCGCTTTCCGACAGGCCATCGGCATACCGTGCAACCCTGCGCGCCGTCACAACACCGCGGCGATTCAAGCCGAGCTTGTTAACTGCCTCAATGAGATGTTCCTTCGACAAAAGCTGCTCATGGAGCGCCGAGTCCGCAATGATCAGCCCTTCGACAAACGATGCATCGACCAGGCAATCCGCAATCGTTTGATCGATATCGGTCACGGCAATATCCATCTCGCTGGCCCGTGTCCGATAAGCATACCGATGGCGAACGACTTGAGAGCCTGGCGTCGTCGATTGCGCCGGCATCGCGGCGATATGGATGTGCGTCAAATTGGCATGCGAAACCGAAAGACCATAGACAACGGCCGCCGTATAGGAGCAAAACGTCCAGTCGGGGTGCTTTTGCGCAAGCGCCCGCACCCGATGCAGATAACGCTGCCGAAACTTGAGCTCGGACCAGTATTCCGGACGCGCATACAGTCCCGGCATGACCACTTCGAGACTTCCCGCCGCCACCCGCCGCTCAATCTGCTTTGCCTCCGCCGTCGTGCGCGCGTACACGCAGCTCATCTGCTGCTCGCACGCTTTAATGTGGCCTGTAAGTCTTTGATTCGCCGTCGCGTTTGCCATGTCGCCTCCCAACTCTTGGAACGGCGCCAACGTACCAGACGGTTTCATGCGAAGTCTGACCAAATGCTGTCCAGCAGCTGACCAAATGCTTGACGGTTTTGGATGTTTTAGGCCAATGCTCCATATCTGCAGGTAGAGCGGTTGTCCAGAGGTCCCTGTCTCCACATTTTGAGCCTCAAAAGCCACCGACTTCATTGAAAGAAAATATGCCGTGGATCAAAACTACCTAGTTTGCGATGTAGTCCGCATGTACTCAACGCGTGATGATGCCGACGGTACGGCAGCTGCAAAAAATGAGCGTGGAAAATCTCCCGCTTTGAGACCCCTTGTGAGCCAAAAACGGGAGATTATCCACGCTCACGTTGCAAACGTCCGATTATCCACGCTCGTGTGTCCGGATTTCCACGCTCGTCGCGTAGCGGCCACGATAACCGCCGCAGCCACAGCCACGACAGCGGCCTAGTGCTCCTCGCCGGCGCGGGCCAGGTCGTAGGGCGTGGTCTGGTAGACGTAATAGTTGAGCCAGTTGGTGTAGAGCAGCTGAGCCTGGCTGCGCCAGACGTTTCGCGGCTCGGCGGTGGGGTCGTCGCCCGGAAAGTAATGCGCCGGCACCTGAGGGTTGAGCCCGCGCTTCACGTCGCGCTCGTACTCCAGGCGCAGCGTGTCGGTATCGTACTCGGGGTGGCCAAATACAAAAAAGCGACGGCTGTCGGTCGACTTGACAATGTACAGGCCAACCTCGTCGGACACGGCCACGACCTCAAGCTGCGGCTCGGCCTCCACGTCCTCGCGGCGCACATCGGTGTTGCGCGAATGCACGGCATAAAAACGGTCGTCAAAGCCGCGGACCAGCGGGCTTTGCGGCTTCACCAGATAATGCTCGAACACGCCGCTCGCCTTTGCCGGCAGGTCGTACTTCTGAATACCGTAGTGGTGATACAGGCCCGCCTGTGCGCCCCAACAAATATGCAACGTAGAGTGCACGTGCGTGGTGGACCAATCCATGATCTGGCAGAGCTCGGGCCAGTAGTCGACCTCCTCGAACGGCATCTGCTCCACCGGCGCGCCCGTGATGATCAGGCCGTCGTAGTGGATGTCGCGGATGTCGTCGAACGTGCGGTAAAACGTCTCCAGGTGGCCGGCGCTCACGTGCGTGGCCTCGTGCGTTTTGGTGCGCAGCAGGTCCACCTCCACCTGCAGCGGCGTGTTGGAGAGCTTGCGCATGATCTGCGTCTCGGTGGCGATCTTGGTGGGCATGAGGTTGAGGATGAGCACGCGCAGCGGACGGATGTCCTGATGTAGCGCGCGGTACTCGGTCATGACAAAGATGTTCTCGCTCTCGAGTTGCGCAGCAGCAGGAAGGGCGTCGGGAATACGAATGGGCATGGATGCTCCTTACGAGTCAGTTGCAGCTATGGTACAACGAGCGGCCCCATCCGCGCGAGCACATCGCCCCGCGATGCCGTCAGCGGCCCAAATCACTCCAAAAGTAGAGATTAGGGCATGTCCCAAAAATCTGCGACGCTTTAGCCTAGCAAAGTGACGGTAGGACGCTACAATGGTTCGACGCGAAAAACTCGGCCGAAAGGATACATATATGTACCAGACGCGTAAGATCGGTGTGGTCGGCCAGGGCCACGTAGGAGCACATGTCGCCAACAGCCTGCTTATGCAGGGCATTGCCGATGAGCTGTACCTGTGCGATATCAACGAAGCCAAGGTGACGTCCGAGGTCCAGGACCTGCGCGACTCCCTTTCGTTTGTCCCGTACAACACCAAGATCGTCAACTGCTACGACCACTACGAGGAGCTTGCCTGCTGCGACGTCATCGTCAACGCCGCCGGCAAGGTCGCGCTGGCCGCCGGCAACCGCGACGGCGAGCTGTTCTTTACCACCGACGCCGCCCGCACCTTTGCCAAGCGCATCGTCGGCGCCGGCTTTGACGGCATCTTTGTGAGCATCTCCAACCCCTGCGACGTCGTGTGCACCGAGCTGTGGCACCTGACCGGCTATGATCCCAAGAAGATCATCGGCTCGGGCTGCGGTCTGGACTCCGCCCGCCTGCGCACCGAGATCTCCAAGAAGGTCGGCGTGAGCCCCAAGTCCATCAACGCCTACATGATCGGCGAGCATGGCTTTAGCCAGCTGGCCGCCTTTAAGGCCGCAACCATCGCCGGCAAGAGCCTCAACGAGCTTCAGGCCGAGAACCCCGACAAGTACGCCTTTGACCACATGGAGGTCGAGGAGCTTGCACGCAAGGGCGGCTACGTAACCTACCAGGGCAAGCAGTGCACCGAGTACGCCGTCGCCAACTCCGCCGCACGCGTCTGCGCCGCCGTGCTGCACAACGAGCACGCCGTGCTTTCCGCCTCCACGCTCATGACCGGCCAATATGGCGAGGAGGGCATCTTTACCTCCCTGCCGTGCGTGATCGGTGCCGAGGGCGTCGAGGAGGTCTACACGCTGGACCTGTCCGAGTACGAGCTCGAGGGCTTCCACAAGAGTTGCCAGCACATCCGCGACAACATCGCCCAGCTCGACTGGTGGGATGCCGAGGCCTACGACGCCAAGTAGGCCGCCGCTTGACGCGACACCTCGCTCATACGGACGCCATGTAAAGCGGGCCGCGCCGGAAACCCATCGGCGCGGCCCGCTTTTTGACTCACACGACACGCTTGCAAATTTAGGTCTAATACTTTTCCCGTGAAGTGGACGAGCAAAAACGAGCCCCCGAAGCATCGACACTTTATGGGAACCATTTCCTGCGGTTTCATTAAGATTTTCCTGCGGTTTTGGCGCCAAAAAATGTCGATGCTTCGGGGGTCCAAAATAGGTCGTTCACTTCTCGGGAAAAGTATTAGACTTCGTTTACCGGCGGTTTCCGGCACCCAGCAAAGGGCGCCGAAACGCAAACGGGGCCCGCGCTCGGCGAAGGCCCCGTCGTGAAAGATTGCTTTCCCGGTTGCTTAGTACTGCTCGATGCCCATGTAGCGACGAACCTCGGGGCTGTGGTCGAACACCTTGCCGCGGGCGGCGCGCAGCTCGCAGCTCATCGCATAGAAGAAGATCGGCTCCAGGAACGAACGCACGCTGGCAGGCACTTCGCCCACGCCGTACTCAAGCGCGTCGAGCACCATAATCGTATCGGTGTGCGTGTTGAGGAACGCAAGCGCGCGCTCCTCCATGGGGCGGCACTCGCCGGCGCCAAGCTGCACAAAGTAGAACACGCCGGGCTCGGTAGCCTCGAACGGGCCGTGGAAGTACTCGCCGGAGTGGATGTAGCAGCAGTGCTGCCACTGCATCTCCATGAGCGAGCAGATGGCCATGGCGTAGGTCTGGCTAAAGTTGGGGCCGGAGCCCAGGATATAGAAGAACTTGTGCTGCTGGCAGAGCTCGGCAAAGCGGGCGCCCAGCTCGGCGTTGACCTTCTCACGGGCGGCGGGCAGCAGCGCGTCCATCTGCTTAAGGCCCTCGTACATGTCGGCGAGCGCTTCGTAGCCCTCCTGCTGGTCGAGCAGTTCGGCGGCGATCAGAGCGCCGATGCCCTGCGGCACCTCAGCCTGCGACACACCCTCACCCCACGGATAGACCCAGGTAGTCCACTTGCTGTTGTCGATCTTTGAGCCCTCGCAGTCGGTAAGGGCAATGACCTCGGCACCGGCGGCCAGCGCCATCTCGCAGCCGTCAACGACCTCTTGCGTGTTGCCGCTGTGGCTGCAGGCGATGACGAGCGACTTCTCGCCAAGACTCTTGGGAGCCATCAGGCAAAACTCGCGCGCCGTATAAACCGTCGAGGTAAACGTGGTGGCCTCGCGCTTGAGCAGTTCGTTAGCCGGCATGAGGTCGATCATCGAACCGCCACAGGCGATCCAAAAGACGTTCTCGACCTTGCCCTTGCGCTCGATAATTTCCTGAACCAGATCATGTGCGTTCATGCTGATGCTCCTCCTTGTGGGGCGGCTTTGAACGACGACAGCTCGTACCTGCTGTCGTTCTATGTTGTCCTATTTATAGCACGCACGACGACGCTCGTGAAGTCATCTCGCCAAACTTGTTCTATGTTGTTCTATCTGTGAATGTTAGATGTCGAACACGTAGCGCGAGCCCACAATCTTTTGACGCCCAAGCAGCAAGGGCCGCTCGTCCGCATCGGTAAAGTACGCCTCCATATAGAAGAGTGGCTCACCGACCGGGATCTCGAGCAGTGGCGCGACTTGAGCGTCGGCAAGCGCAATCTCCACGGTACAAGGGTCGGATTTGAGCGGTGCGCGGCCCGAATGCTCGGCAACGAGCGCAAAGATTGAGTTATCGGTGAGGTCCTCGTCGGCAAGCGTCTGCAGGTAGGGATGGTCGGCCAGCACAAAGGCGTTGTTCTCGAGCATGACGGGCACGCCATCTGCCGTGCGCACGCGCTCGACCACGATGAGCTCGCAGCCGGGCTCCACGCCAAAGAACGCCGCATCCTCGCGCGTCGCCGCGACCACCGTACGCGACACCAGACGCGCTCCGGCCACCATGTCGTTGGCGGCACAACCCTCAGTAAAGCTCTGGACGTCGCCTTTCTGGACAATCTTGCGCTTGAGCTTGGGAGCGCACACAAAGGTGCCCCTCCCCTGCTGTCGGTTGAGATATCCCGCGCGCGACAGCTCCTCGATGGCGCGGCGCACGGTGATGCGTCCCACGCCGTAAGACTTCGCGAGCTCCATCTCGGCAGGGATGCGCGAGCCGGCCGCATACACGCCGCGCGCGATCTCGCCCTTCAGGTCGTCCATGACCTGCTGGTACAGCGGTACGGCGGATACGCCAGCGCGGTCGGTTTTATCGTCGGTTGCCATCGTTACGCTCCATCCCGCGCATGCTCGGATTCAAACTCTTCAATCGCCGCCATAAACTGCTCGCCAAAGGCGTCGGCCTTTTTCTCGCCAATGCCGTTGACCTGAATCAGCTCGTCGCGCGTCTGCGGGCGCAGGCGGCACAGGCCGCGCAGGGCCTTGTCGGAAAAGACCATGTACGGCGCCATCTCGAGCTCGGCCGCGATCTCCTTGCGCAGGGCGCGCAGGCGCTCGAACAGCTCGGCATCGTCGCCCACGCGCGGGCGCTGATCCAGCTCGGCCTCCTCGCGCAGCAGATCCACCGCACGGCGAGCACGGGCCGAGGCCTTGCGCTTGGACGCGCGACGCTTAACGGTAAAGGCAAACGCCTCGTCCTCGACCTCGCCGGCACGCGGACCCAGGCCCACGACCGGGTACTGCCCCTGCGAGGTGGCCAAATAACCGCGGCCGCACAGCTGGCCAATGATGTCCTTGATGCGCCCGACCGATTCGCTCGACAGCTCACCGTAGCCGCGGTCCTCGTCCAGATGCATCTGGCGAATGCGCTCGGTGTTGCCGCCGTGAAGCACATCGGCGATGAGCGACTTGCCAAAGCGCATGGGGCGCGTGGCCACATAGCGCACGGCGGCGCGAGCCATACCGGTGACGTCCTCGACCTCGAACTGCGTGAGGCAGTTGCTGCAGTTGCCACAGCCCTCGGCGTCGTCTGCGGCGGTGGCGCCCGCGGCGGCTGCCGCATGCTCGGCCGCGGCCTCGTCGCCAAAGTAGCGCAGCATATATTCGCGCAGGCAGCCGGTGGTATTGCAGTAGCCCTCCATCTGGCTGAGCAGACGATATCGGTTCTGGAGCGCCCACGCGCGTTGCTCGTCATCGAGCGCCTCGTCGGCCGCGTCGCCGCGGTCGATCAAAAAACGACGCATGCGAAAATCGTTGCCGTTCCACAGCAGGTGGCAGCTGGCCGGATCGCCATCGCGGCCGGCGCGGCCCGCCTCCTGATAGTAAGCCTCGATGCTCTCGGGCACGTTGTTATGGATGACGTAGCGCACGTTGGGCTTGTCGATACCCATGCCAAAGGCGTTGGTGGCGACCATCACCTGAATGTCGTCGTCGATAAAGGCACGCTGGCTTTGGCGGCGGGCGTCATTACCCATGCCGGCATGGTAGCGGCCAACGCGAATGCCGCTGGGGCCCAGAGCCTCGGTAAGCTCTCCTGCCAGCGCATCGACGGTCTTGCGGGTCGAGCAATACACGATGCCGCTCTCGCTCGAATGCGCAATCACATAGTCGCGCACCCACGCGGTCTTAGCCTTGTCACCCATCTCCTCGCAGCCAAAGTAGAGGTTCTTGCGATCGAAGCCCGTCACCACCGTCGCCGGGTTTTGGAGGCCGAGCATCTGCTGAATGTCCGCACGCACGCGCTCAGTCGCTGTAGCGGTAAAGGCCGCCACGATGGGGCGCTGCGGCAGGGAATCGATAAACTCGCGAATCTGCAGGTAGGCGGGGCGGAAATCCTGACCCCATTGGCTCACGCAGTGGGCCTCGTCAATGGCCACGAGCGGAACGCCGATGCCGCCTTCGGCCGCAGCTTCCTGCGCAAAGGCCAAAAAGCGTGGCTCGAGCAAGCGCTCGGGCGCCACGTACATAAGCTGGTAACGGCCCTCGCGCGCCCGCTTGAGCACGGTGTTTTGCTGGGCCGGAGTAAGGCTGGAGTTGAGATAACTGGGGCGCGCACCCGCCGCGAGCAGCGCGCGGGTCTGGTCCTCCATAAGCGACAGCAACGGACTCACCACAAAGGTGATGCCGGGAAGCATGAGCGCGGGCACCTGGTAGCAAATGGACTTGCCGGCGCCCGTGGGCATAACGCCCAGCGCGTCGCAGCCGGCAAGGATCGCATCGACCATACGGTCCTGCCCCGGGCGAAACGAGGTGTAGCCAAAATAGGCGCCGAGCGTGTCGAGCGCCGTCTGCTGCATGCTATCGGTCATGGTTTCCTAACGTCCAAGTCATCTGCCGCCGATTATACGCCGCCACGCGGACAGCAGCACACGGCCGCCGCCCAGACTAGTCGTTTAAGAACGCCCCCAACGGCTAAGGAGTGTCCCCAGGTGCCGGCAGAAAAGGAACGTCCCCAAGTGCCGGCCCGGCAACGCCGATGTTTTGGCGCGGACAGACACTATGACCCAATCCGAGGGCACTAAAAAGATAGGAGCCCCCGCTC
>NZ_QRTA01000023.1:0-21955 GCF_003457875.1 Collinsella sp. AF28-5AC
CGGCCCGAGCCGCGGGGTCGAAGGGCGCCGCCTCCGCGATCGCGGGCGCGGTCTCGGGCGCGGCGCCCGCCCTGCTCGGGGCGGTGGCCGGCATCGTGGCCTTCGTCGCCTGCGCGCTCGCCGTCGCGCAGCTGCTGAGCGCGCTGTTCGGCTTCTGGGACGACGCGGCCTCCAAGCAGGGCCTCGAGGGGCTGCCGCCCTACATCACCTACGAGATGGTCGAGGCGGCGCTCGAGTGCCAGGAGGAGTACGGGCACCCGGCGGGCTGCACCATCGCGCAGATCATCCAGGAGTCCGGCCAGGGCGACCGCATGAGCCAGCTCGCAGAGCGCGACCACAACCTCTTCGGCATGAAGTGGTGGTCGGGCTACGCGGGCTGCCCCGAGGTGGCCGGCAAGGCGAACTGGGCCACCAGCGAGGAGTACGTGCCCGGCGAGCACACCCAGATCACGGCGAGCTTCATCCGCTTCACCGGCGACGCCGAGTGCATCCGCTTCCGCAGCAGGGTCTTCCTGCAGGCGGAGCGCTACTCGGGCAACGCCCTCATCCGGGAGGCGATCGAGAGGCACGACTCGGACAGGATGGCCGAGGGGCTCAAGGACGCCGGCTGGGCGACCGACTCGTCCTACGTCGAGTCCCTGAAGTCGATCATGGCGCAATGGGGCCTCTACCGGCTCGACTCCATGACGGTCGAGGACCTGAAGGACCCGGCCGCGAACGGGAACGCGATCGTCGAGGCGGCGTACAGCCAGCTCGGCGTGCCCTACGTGTGGGGAGGCTCGACCCCCGGCAAGGCGCTCGACTGCAGCGGGCTCACGCAGTACTGCTACGCGCAGGCGGGCATCCGCATAAGCCACTACACGGGTTCCCAGTACGAGGAGCTCAGGCGCATACCGCTCTCGGAGGCGAAGCCCGGCGACATCCTCTACCGCTCGGGCCACGTGGCCATCTACATCGGCGACGACAGGTACATACACGAGCCGCGAACGGGCGACGTGTGCCGCATAGCGAGCGGCATCGGCAGCTTCAGCTGCGCGCTCACCGCGAGATAGGAGAAACCAATGCAGGGAAAGTCAAGGGTCATGGCCGCCGTCGCGGCAGGCGCGCTCACCGTGGCGCTCGGCGCGGGCGCGGCGCGCTGCGCCATCGCCCCGCAGGAAGGCGCGCAGGATAGTCCCCAGGAGCAAGAGCAGCCCGCGGCTGCAGGCGCCGACGCGGCAACCGGGAAGGCCGCCTCGGGCGCCGAGGCGCTCTGGAACACCGCGTGGACGGGCGCCGACGACCCGACAGCCACGCTGCGGATCGTCGAGGGCGCCATGGTGGAGAGCGCGGGCGGCACCGAGCGCGCCTGGTTCTTCTCGGCCGAGGAGCCCTCCGAGGCCGGCGGCGTGCTCAGCGTGCCCATCGAGGTCAAGGGAACCGGCGACAAGGCGGGAGGCCTGTCGCTCATCCAGGTCTCGGGCGGCGGGGACGCCCGCACCCTGGCATGCGACCTCCTGACGCAGGCCTACGTGCCCCAGAGGGCGCAAGGCGGAGCGTTCTCCGTGACCGGCACCGACGACCGCCTCTCCGAGGCGCTGGGCGCGGATGCCGCCGCCATCGAGGAGGCCGTCGCCGGGAAGGCGGCGGAGGTGTCCCCGCAGGCGGCGGGAGCCACCTGGGACAAGGAGGTGTGGCTCGACTACGCCGGGAACGTCGCGTCGACGACCTTCACGCTCGACGACCCCGCCTCGACGGTGGTCACCGTGGTCTCGCGCGGCGGCTCGCTGGAGGCGATGTAGCCGTGCGGGCGCTCAAGGCGCAGCGCCGCAGGGCGTTCGCCATCTCCGCCGCGGCGGCGTTCGCCCTCTGCGCGCTCCTGCTCGTCCCCGCGCAGCCGGCATACGCCGACATAGCCGGGGACGTCAACGATTGGCTGTGCGGCCTTCTGCGCGACTGCTGCAACTGGATGTTCAAGGCTCAGACGGGCGTGCTCGGGTCGATCGGCGCGAACGGGATCCTCTCGGCCGACTTCGCGCACATGCTCACGAGCTCGAGCGACCTGACCATGCACGACGTCGCCCGCGGCGTGTGGCAGGTTGCCATCCTGCCGATCGGGTGCGGGGTGCTCGGCCTGGTCTTCACCCTGAAGCTCATCGAGATCTCCCAGCGCATGGACGGCAGCCAGAGCCTTCCCGGCGTCAAGGAGGTCGTTTTCCTCCTCGTGTTCTTCGCCGTGTTCCTGTTCCTCATACAGAACAGCTTCGACCTGATGGCGTCGATCTACGAGGTCTGCGGGCTCGCCATCGACCGAGTCGAGGCGCTCTTCGGCGCCGGAGGCGCGCTCGACCTGCCCGAGGTGTCCGTCGTCACCACCGACGACGACATCCCGTCGCTCATCGCCATGCTCGTCGTGAGCCTCATCAGCTGGGTCGTGGTGCTGGCGGCCTACGTCGTCGCCCTCGTGGTCTGCTGGGCCCGCGCGCTCCAGCTCTACATCATGGCCGCGTTCGCCCCGATCCCGCTGGCGTTCCTCGGCATGGACGCCACGCGCCAGATAGGCCTTGGCTACCTGAAGAGCTTCGGGGCGGTCTGCATCGCCGGCGTCATCATCCTCGTGCTGCTCATATCGTTCCCGCTCGTGCTCGGCGGGCTCACCGGGGCGAACCCCGGGACGGGCACCCCGGCCGACGCGGTCGCGAACGGGCTCACCTACGCGCTGCAGTACCTGGCCATGTGCGTGCTGCTCATCCTGGCCCTCGTGAAGAGCGGCTCCTGGGCGCGCGACATCGTGAGCGGCTTCTAGCGGAAAAGCGAGGAAGGGGGCGGTCGCCATGAGATAGGGGCGCCGCGCCGGGGCACGCGTCCCGGCGGATGAAGACAAGGACCGATTGAAAACGAAAAGGAGGAAAGACATGGAAGAGAGGAAGAACGTGTACCTCTCGCTGCACAAGAGCTTCGTGCGCGAGGGCATCGAGTACACCGACCGCGCGACCGGCGAGGCCAGGACCTTCAACTCGGCGACCCTTCCCAAGGGCACCGTCGTCGACGGCGTGGACGTGGGAGGCTACGAGTTCAGCCCCATGTTCGTTAACGAGAGCCGCTTCAAGGGGGCCGACTTCCGGGACATACCGCTGCTCGCGAACCGCGAGGTGTGGCTGAGGAAGACGGTGATGGGCCCGGACGGCCAGCCCGAGCTCGACGAGGGCGGCCGCGCGGTCAAGGACACCGTGAAGGTCATGCCGGCGCAGCTCAAGGAGGCCGTTGACGCAGGGCGCTCGCGCTACCTCGCGGAGCGCGCCGAGCACGCCCGCCAGGCGAGCCGCGCCGCCGAGCACGAGGCGCCCCGCGCACAGCGAAGCGTCGAGAGATAGGGAGGCGGAAAGATGAACGCAGCGAAAGACTGCACCCTGCAGGAAAAGCTCCTCCGATGCGCCATGGCGCTCATCCTGGCGGCGGGGGCGCTGCTCGCCTCCGTGGCGGCCTCGCCCGCCTACGCCGCGCCGAGCACGGTAGACGTGTCCATCGGCGGCAAGATCCCCTACGGCGGCTTCGCCACCACGTGGATGAGCGCCGACGGGAACATCGCCTACTGCGCCGAGCCCTCGTCCCCGACGCCCGCGCCGGGCTCCTACTCGACGAGCCCCGTGTCGAGCGGCGACGTGACAGCGGCGATCTGGTACTCGTTCGGCTCTCCCGGCTTCGACGCGTCGATGTTCCCGGGCAGCTGGTACGACGGCGGCGGCTGGGACGACGCGAAGTACGCCGCGGCGAGCCATGTGCTCATCGCCTACGCCTACTCTGGGTCCGAGTCGGCTGCCACGCACGGCACGAGCGCCGAGTTCGCCTCCTGGGCGAAGTCCGAGCTGATCGGCGGGACCTTCGCCAAGATGAAGGCGGGCGCCGGCAAGGTATCCGCCGGGTTCGAGGCGTTCTGCGTCAGGACCGGCGGCGGCTCCCAGACGCTCGTGAGCTTCAGCTGGTCCACGGGCGGAGTCAAGGTCGTCAAAACGGACTCCGAGGCGGGCGCGGAGCCCCAGGGCGACGCCTCGCTCGACGGCGCGAGCTTCTCCGTCGTTAACGAGACCGGCCGCTACGTGCTGGTCGGCGGCAAGTACTACGCCGACGGCGAGGTATGCGCCACGATCAAGACCGCGCCCGAGGACGGGTCGCACGTCGCCGCGACCGGCGCCGACGCACTTCCCGCGGGCAATTACCGCATCGTCGAGTCCGGCGCGCCCGAGGGCTACGACGCCAGCGACGCCTCCGTCACGTTCACCGTGAAGGCCAGCGAGGTGGCCGACCTCACGGGCGACCCCGTGACCGACGAGGTCTTCCGCGGCGGCGTGCAGGTGACCAAGTCCGACAAGGAGCTGCAGGCGTCCGAGGCGCTCGCGGGCAGCGGCCACAAGGAGGCGCCTGGCGAGCACCCCGGCCTCGACGGGATCGAGTTCACCGTCACGAACCGCTCGGCGCACAAGGTCCTCGTTGACGGCGAATGGCGCGAGCCGGGCGAAGCCGTGGCCACGCTGACCACCGCATGGAACGACGAGGCCGGCGCCTACACCGCGCAGACCGCGGCCGACGCACTGCCGTACGGAACCTACGACGTGCGGGAGACGGCGACGAACGGGGGCTACCTGCTGACCGACGGCGAGCCCCGCACCTTCGAGGTCCGCACCGGCGGCGAGATCGTGAGCGCCTCCGCGGACGGCGCCGCGCTCGAGTTCCGCGACCAGGTGGTGCGCAACGACCTCGAGCTCTCCAAGAAGAGCGAGTCCGACAACGCCGGCCTCATGGTCCCGTTCGCCATCGAGAACGCGGCCACCGGCGAGACTCACGTGCTGGTCACGGACCGCAACGGCGACGCGTCGACCGCGAGCAGCTGGAACAGGCACTCGAGGGACACCAACGCCAACGACGCCCTGCTCGGCCATGAGGGCCCGATTGCTGTCGCCGACATGGACCCGAAGGCCGGCATCTGGTTCTCGCTCGGCGAGGACGGCTCCTCGGCGCCGGTCGACGACTCGCTGGCGGCCCTGCCGTACGGCGCCTACACCATGACCGAGCTGCGCTGCGATGCCAACGAGGGCCTCGAGCTCATCACGAGGAGCTTCTGGATCGATCGCGACTCGACGGTCGCGAAGGCCGTGTGGATGGGCCTCGACGACCAGGAGGGCCCGCGCATCTCCACCACGGCAAAGGACGGGGCGGACGGCGACAAGGACGTCTCGGCCGACGCCGAGGCCAAGGTCGTCGACGCCGTCGCCTACGAGGGCCTGAAGGCCGGCGAGGAGTACGAGCTCTCGGCCACTCTCGTCGACAAGGCGACCGGCGAGCCCGTGGCCGACGCCTCGGGCGTGCCCGTGGAGGCCAAGGCCGAGTTCGCCCCCGCGCTCTCGACGGGCAGCCGGGACGTCGAGATTTCCTTCGACGCGAGCCTGCTCGGCGGCCGCGACCTGGTCGTGTTCGAGAGCCTACGCAAGGAGGGAGCCGAGGTGGCGTCGCACGCGGACCTCTCCGACGAGGGCCAGACAGTCCACGTCGCCGTCGAGGTGGGCACGCAGGCGGCCGACGCCGCCGACGGCGACCAGGTCATCGAGGCCGGCAAGGCCAAGGTCATCGACACGGTGGCCTACAAGGGCCTCGTCCCCGGCGAGACCTACATCGCCGTGGGCACGCTCATGGACAAGGGCACCGGAGAGCCGTTCCTCGACAAGGACGGCAACGAGGTGACCGCGCGCACGCCCTTCGAGCCCGAGGCGCCCTCCGGCACCGTCGAGGTGACCTTCGAGTTCGACACCGAGGGCCTGGCCGAGGGAGACGAGCTCGTCGTCTTCGAGAAGGTCCTGGACTCCGCCGGCAACGTCGTTGCGGCCCACGAGGACATCGACTCCGCCGAGCAGAGCGTCGTCGTGGACAACCCCGACACGCCCGAGGTCCCCGAGGAGCCCTACGCCAAGACCGGGGCCGACGCCCCCGACGGCACCGGCTACGCCGTGGCCGCGGGCATCGCTCTGGCAGCTGCGGCGGGTACGGGCGGAGTGCTTGCGTATCGCAAGCGCAAGGCGGCCGCGAGCAAGGACGAGGCGGCCGAAAAGCCGGAAGAGTAGCGGCAGCGCATCGATACCGAACCGGAGGCCCTGGGCGCTCGCCCGGGGCCTCCCCTGCGAACGGGGGAGGACATGGACAAAGGGAAAGCCGCCACGGCGCTCGCCGTCGCCGTGGCGTTGCTGGCGCTGGCGGCGCTCGCCGTCTTGCCGCAGCCCGAGAGGAACCCATACGTGGTGCACGAGGTGCCCGCTGCGGAAGAGGACGCGGAAATGGAGGCTCAAGAGACGGGAGGCGGAATCGACTGGGACGTCCTTCCCGCCTCCGTCGTCGCATGGGTGCGCGTGCCGGGCACGACCGTCGACTACCCGATCGTCCAGGGCCGGTCGGAATCGCCCGACTTCTACCTCACGCACGATGCTAACGGCGAGCGCTCCGCATGGGGCGCTCCCTACATCGACGCAGGCTGCGCGCAGGGAGCCGAAAGCCCGCTCGTCATCGTGTACGGGCACCACATGTCCGACGGCACCATGTTCGCGCCGCTCGCGCAGTACTCGTCGCGCGACTTCGCCGAGGGGCACCGCACCATCCGGATCTACACCCGCGAGAAGGCGATCGAGCTCAAGGTCTTCGCGGCCGACGTGGTCGACGCGAGCTCGGAGGGCAAGCGGACCGACTTCGCCGACGCGGCGGAGCTCGCCGCCTACCTCGGGGACAAATTGTCCCGGTGCGAGGTCGTCCTGGAAGAGCCGGCGGACATCGCGCAGGCCTGGGCCTTCGTGACGTGCAGCTACCAGACGAGCAACTCGCGCACCGTCGTCTACGCGAAGGAGGTGGAAGGATGGGATTCGCGCCCTTCGGAATAGGGCTCCTCATGGGGCTCCTCACGCTCACGGCCTACGCCTGTTGCGCAGCCGGCGACGACGACCGAGACTAGTTTTCGAAAATCGAAGTCGCAACTAAACAGCTCGATCAAGCCCCTCGCTCCGATGGTCGGACGAGGGGCTTGAACATGGTGGGATAATGAAGAGCACGTGAGACGCGTCGTGCGTGTGCTGTATCGCATCGGTTGTGCATGGGCGCCTTACACAAGGTTCGTTTACGTCAGGAGATGCAGAATGGCGCTCAAATTCGATCTCGGGGAAGCTCTGTCCCAAGCTGCCCATGCCGCAGGAGAGATGGCAAAAGGCGCATCGGCGACCGTCGAGTCCGCCGCCAAAGGCGTCGCGAATGCGGCCGAGGGCGCGGGGAACGCCATCGTCGATACGGCCGCCTCGGCATCCGAAGCTGTCGGAAGCGCCATGTGCTCGGCTGCGGAAGGCGTGTCGAGCGTCGGCGAGCAGATCGCGTCGTCCGATGCGGGCAAAGCGATCGCAGGGGCTGCGAACGCGGTGGGCGGAATCGCCGTCGGCGCCGCAATGGGCTTGGCCCAGGGAGCGTCGTCCCTTGCATCTGGCGCGGCGTCGACCGTCGAAGGCGGCATCAACGCCATCAAGGAGAACTCGTTCTCCGCGCGCCTCCGCAAGGCGCGCATCAAGGGGTTCCGTGACGGCATCAAGCAGGGCGCCTACCTTGCGGGCCAGAAGCGGTACAACTTCATCTACGCCTACGTGGCGACGCTCTGCTTCCTGATGCGCTGCGACGGCGATTTCTCCCAAGAGGAGCAGGAGTGGCTCGAGGACGGCCTCGACTACCTCAAGCTGGACGGCGGCCTTCCGGACGACGTGAAGACGAAGGTGCAGGCAATCGCGGACGACGAGGTCTTATCCTTCGACCGGGTCAAGGAGTGCCTGGACAACGTGAGCATCGTGTCGCTGGGTTCCATCGCTGAGCAACTGCAAGTCGCCGCATCGGCGGACGGTCAGGTGACAGAGGAAGAGGAGCACGCTTGCAGGCTCTTCGCTGACTACATGGCCGCGAGGGCGGCATGCGTGGCGGTTGACGAGAACTGGGCCGAGCAGGCAGTCGAGAAATCCGTTCGCGAGTACGGCGAGAACCTCGAGCGCATCGACCGTGAGTTCAAGGAGCGGACGAGGCTGCAGGATGCCGACGCGGCCTTCGTCGTCGCCGCGACCATGCTTCAGGTCGCCCGCGTGCTCGTCATCAACTCCCTGACGGAGGTCGAGCGGGCGGGAGCGGGCAACGCCAAGGAAGACGCCCTGCACAGCTTCCAGGACCGCGTTTTCTCCGGCTTCGACGATGGGGCTCCGGCGGAATCGGGCCGCCTGTTCGCCTCCAAGAGCCACATCCTCTCCTCGCGAGGCGTGCCGTACGACGCGACACGCTACGAGGCCGAAAACCTCAAGATATTCAAGGGGGCGAACCACCGGTTCGCGACCCTCGGCCACGACCCGGTGCTCGGCCTCGTGTTCGGAACCTCGAACATCATGACCAACAGCATCACCTGCGTTAAGGACGCCAACGTCTTCGGAATCGGCGCGCGGATCCCCGCGACCTACTCGGTCTCCTACGACGCTTTCGGGAAGAACCCGCTGATCGGGGCGCCCGCCGGGACCGTGGAGATGCTGGTCGCGGCGGGAAGGCGCGTCGTGAGCGAGCCGGATGCCGCTGCAGCAGCCCTGATCAAGCAGCTGATCCACATCGGCACGGACCTCTATACGCCGTGCGGGATACAGGTCCCGTTCGCCAACCTCGTTCTCGACAAGGCTCACACCGAGGCCCTTACCAAATACGTCAGCACCGGCGACGTATTGAAAGTCGGCATGCAGGCAGGCATGACGGTGCTCATCAACTGGCTGATAGCGGCACTTCACGGCTGCTCGCTGATATTCAAGAACGACGGGTTGGACTACAGCACCGAGACGTACCAGGCGCGCACTAAGAAAATCATCCTCATCTCCGACACCATCGCGACCTCGAGCAGCGTCGTGCAGGCATCGATCACGAAGAACCCCAAGTGCCTCGACCTCGGAGGCGCGGCGGTGCTCGTCTACCGACTGTTCTCGGATGCTCGCTTCGTCGCCAAGCTCAAAGAGGAGTATGTGCAGTCGGAGCTCAATAAAATCTACGACGAGCGAGCCAAGGGACTACTCTAGGCACCAGGCGTCTTCATTCTCACATCACCCACTTGAACACGGCGCGGAACAGCCAGACGAAAAAGCCCAGCGTGACCTTAAGCGCCGCCATGAGGAACCTACCAAGCCTCTTCATCGACGTCACCCCAATCTTCCTTGACCTTGCGCGCGCCCTCCTCGGCGCCCTCTTCCTTCTCTTCCGCGAGCAGCCTCGCCAGCTCGTCGGGCACGCCCGGGACCTCCGCCCTCCCCAGCGCGCGCTGCAGGTCCCTTATCTGCGACTTCAGCGGTTTTGAGGGAGGGCCCACGTGCTCGCGGTAGCAAGCGCAAATCGCAGTGGCATCACATAGATAGCCCCGCACCCGGGCGAACGCCTCGTCGCCGTCGAGCAGAACGCGGCGGGCTCGCCCGAGCTCGGCCTCCGAGGCCAGCATGAAGCGCCACCCGCGGGACCTGCGCGCCGCCGGGATGCCGTCCCCGGGCGCGTCGGCGCGCCAGTCGTCGCGCACCTGGTGCCAGTTCGCCGTGAGCCAGAGCCCCTTCTCGGGCTCCTCGCGCATCTCGAGCTCGAATTCCGTGAGCATGTTCGCGCCGGAGAACGGCGACCCCTCCGTGAACGAGAGCGTGTCGAACAGCGTCGTCTTGCCGCCCTCGTACTCTATCCTCACCATCATCTCCGGCCCCTCTCCCTGCGCTGGTCCTGCTGGGCCCGCTGCCGCTCGGC
The DNA here is from genome assembly GCF_003457875.1 of Collinsella sp. AF28-5AC. Lineage (NCBI taxonomy): Bacteria > Bacillati > Actinomycetota > Coriobacteriia > Coriobacteriales > Coriobacteriaceae > Collinsella > Collinsella sp. AF28-5AC. The sequence continues at coordinate 9,790 of NZ_QRTA01000023.1, forward strand.
GGCGAGGATGCGCTGTTGCTCGTCCGCTCGGTGGCACTGGCGCGAATTGCCGCTGGCATCGTCGCGCCCTTCACCGTCCCCGTAGCGGGTCTTGAGCGGCATGAGCCCGTTCTCGGCCATGTAGGCGCGGGCGGCCTCGAGGCGACGGTATCCCTCGCCGCCCGCCTGGCCGCGCCGCTCGAGCGTCGCCATCCTGAGCCCGAACTCCTCGATGGACTCGACGTCGAACTTCGCGCACGTCTCGAGCGCCGAGGAGAGCCTGCTCAGCTCCGAGAGGTCGTTGAGCTCGAGGGCTCGCTCGGCGGCCTCGCGGATCCGCGCGGCGCTCGCGTCCGTGGGGCGGTAGGCGCCTTCGCGCTCGAAGCGCCGGCGCAGCATCTCCTTGCCGTAGACGAACCCCAGGCGCTCGCCGGTTACCTTCTTGGACGGTTCCTCCGCCAGGCTGAACACCCAGTCGTCCCGCCGCGCCTTGGCCGAGTTGTCGGCGACGTGCACGCCCAGGGCGTCGAGGATGCCGAAGAACTCCGCCTCGTCGCGCGCCGTGGTCTTGGCGAGCGCGACGCGGGCGCGGATGTCGCCGACCCACGAGTAGCCGCCCGAGCGCATGATCTCCTTCTCGGCCCGGCCCAGGTAGACGCTCCTGCGGCTCCTGGGCCCGCCCGCACCTGCCCGCCCGCGCGCCTTCGACGGAGATTCGGGCGCCCGGTCGTTGGAGAGCCCCGACAGCCCGCGCTCGCGCGCCATGTCCTGCAGGTCTCGGTTGAGGTCCTCGGGGTGCTGGGTCTGCATGCGGTAGCCGGTGCGGAGGTTGGCGTTGTTCACGACGATGTGCGCGTGCGGTATGCCGCGGGCGTTGTCGTCGTGGTAGACGATGGCGATCTCGTGGTCGTCGAAGTGCCTGAGCGCCCACGAGCACGCGAGCTCGCGCAGCGTCGCCAGGTCGATGTCGTCGCCGGGGTCCGGCGAGAGCACGAAGTGCTTGAACGTGCGCGCGGGCTTGCCCCTCCAGGGTGCGTCCGTGCCGAACGCGGCGCGCGTGGCGTCCATCTCGGCGTCCCAGGCGCAGGCCTCCTTGGCGTCTTCCCCCAGCGCGCCGGCGTCGCGCTCGTCGTAGCTCAGGTTGAACAGGTCGCGCGCCAGGGCGCGGCCTCCCTTCTCGAGGTAGCGGCGGATGCCGCCCGTCGAGCCGTGGCCGCTTATCGGCTTCAGGATCGGCATGGCGAGCCCTCCACGAGCGAGTCGGCGCCGATGCGACCGAGCTCCGCCGCCATCTCTCGGGCCGCGGCGTTCACGTCGGCGAGCTCGCGCTCGATCGTCGGGATGCTATCCGCGACGAGGTCGCGGTCGACGTGCCCGTGGCGGGCGTGGAAGTTGATGAGGTTCATCGCGTGCACGGCCTGGTTGTAGTGGTAGCCCCACTTCGTGAGCTCTCGCGACATCGCCCACAGGGCTCTGCGGTCCACGAGTATGCGGTGCTCGTCTCCCGCGTTGGCCTCCGTCGACAGCGGTATGCGAACGAGGTAGCGCAGGTACTCCGACTTGCTGAGGCCGGCACGCTCGCACCGCTCGCAGAGCGCGTCGTAGTCGCCTCCCTCCATGCGGAACGTGACGCGGCGCTCCTTGCCTTTGGCGGCGCCGGCTTCCTCTTCCATGGCGGATTCCTTTCCTCGGGCCCGCCGCGCGGCGGGCGCGTCTCTCTAGGGGTGCGGGGGATCCCCCGCAGGCGGCGGCCCGGCTCGGGCGCCGCCTCTGGGACCGGGCCTCGCGAAAGCGGGCTCCCGAACGGCCCGCGGCATGACGGGTCCGAGGCCGCCCGGTCCCCAAGTGCTATGGACGCCCGACGCGATGTCGGACGCCATAGGCTACTTGCTGGATTTCGGGCCTGAGGCCCTTCTGCGGCGCTTTCGGGCATCGGTGCCCGCATCCGTGTAGGGCGCGGTCATGAGCGCCATCTCCCGCAGCAGCGAGAGGTCGGCCGGGCTCGGGCTCTCGGGCGGGCTCTCCAGGAAGTCGGCGACGAGCCTCGCGGCCTTCGCGATGCGGCCGTCGGGGCCTGCCTGCGTCTTGCCCTCGCTCCTCACGTAGTCGGAGAGCTCGCGCTTGGTGCGCCGCCAGGGCTCCATCGCGGCGTGCATCTCCGCCTGGCGCTCCTTCGGCATGCCCGCGAGCGTGCGCACCGCCTCGGCGCTGAGGTTGCCGCGGTCGGCCTCGGCGGCCCACTCGGGCGAGAGGTCCTCGGCGATGCGGCGGGCAAGCCTCTCCTCGCGCGCGATGGTCTTGCCGGAGACCTTGCGGCCCGTCTGCCGCTCGATGATGGCGGCCTTCACGTCGTCGACGCGCATGCCGGAAAGCGACGGGTCCTCGGAGCGCAGGCGCACGGCGTCGCCCCTGAGCGCCTCGGTCGCTGCGGCGCGCTCGGTCACGGTGAGCGCGCGGGTGAAGTAGTTCGCGGCGTGGAGCAGCGTCACCGCCCGCTCGTCGTCGATGCCCTCTATCACGCGGCAGGGCATCTTCTCGTAGGCGGGGTCGTCCTTGGCGAGCAGCGCGTAGGCGGCCTTGCGCCGGTGCCCGGAGACCATCTGCCACGAGCCGTCGCCGACCTTGCGCACGAGCGGCAGGTCGGTGAGGCCGTCCTCGCGTATGGACTCGGCGAGCTCGGCTATCCCCGTTGGGTCCATGGAGTAGGCGGCGTTCGCCGGGTGGTCGGCGATGTCGGCCACCGCTATCTCGGACACCGGGTAGCGCCCGCGGGTGCGCGACGCGCCGTCGAGAAGCCCCGTGATGGTGAAGCCCGCGGCCACCTGGCTAGGCGAGCTCACGGGACACCTCGTCGGCGAGAGCTTCGTAGTCGCGTGCGGGGCGGCTCCCCGGCTCGAAGGCCGCCACCGGCTTCCATTGCCAGCTGCCCTCGCAGACCTTGCTGCTCGCGTGGATGACCGTCTCGAACTGCTCGCCCGGGAAGAACCCGTCGAGCACGGCCGCGCCCGTGGCCTCGGCGTTGGTCATGCGGCCGGGCACGCAGGTGCGCAGTATCTTCCATCTGGGCGTGGGCATGCGCAGAGCGTCCGCGATGGAGCGCGTCGCCTCCACGGTGAGCGCCGTGCCGCGCATCACGGTGGAGTCGAGCTTCACGGGGATGACGACCATGCCGCCCTCCGTTGCGGCGAGGTAGGCGTTGAAGGCGAGCCTGCGCATCACGGGGCTGCAGTCGATGAGGCAGACGTCGTAGGAGCCCGAGGCGTCGTCGAGGGCGAACTTGAGGCGCTGCTCGCGCAGGAGCATCTCGTTCTGGTCGACGAGGTCGATGGTCGAGGCCACCACGTCGAGGCCCTCCCCGGCGGCGTAAGCGACCTCTTCCACGGGCGCGCCGCCGTAGAGCAGCTCGACCGAGGTGCGGCGCTCGGAGGCGGCGCGGTCGTAGAGGCCGAAGAAGTCGGTGGCAGACGCCTGCGGGTCGAGGTCGACGAGCAGGGTCCGAAGGCCCCTGGCGGCGAAGATGGCCGCCAGGTTGACGGCGGTCGTCGTCTTGCCGACGCCGCCCTTGTAGTTGGAAATGGCTATCGTGCGCATGGGTCGCGTCCTCTCTAGCGTGGGGCGCGCCTCGCCGCATCCGGTCCGGCGCGCCCCGAGTCTCGGAGCGTCGGGACAAAACCGTACGGATTTGTCCGACAAGCGGAGTGTACCACGAAAACGTACGTATATGTACGTTTTCGTGGTACAGGGGCCGGTTTCGGGGGAAAGCCCGGCCCCGGGAGCCCGGGGCCGGGCGCGCCGCCTAGGAGAGCGGCTCCATCTCGCCGAAGCAGTTGATGTGGTGGCGAAGGAGTGCGCGGTTCTCCTTGACGACCATCATCGCCACCTCGTCGAAGCGGACCGGGGTGTCGGCGTAGTCGTCGCCGTTGCCGGCGAGCCACCTCGCCGCCAGCGCCTCGCGCAGCCCGCGCGCCCTGTGGGCCTCGGGGAAGCCGTCCGTCCCGATCCGGACCGTGGCGTCGACGAAGACCAGGGTCCCGTCCTCGTCCACCGCCACGAGGTCGATCCCGCCGATGCCCTCGGGTCCCTGCCAGGCCTCGTCGACGATCTCGTAGCCCTTGCGCTCGAGGAAGGCCTTGACCGCGCCCATCGCCTTTTCCTTCATGTCGTTCATGTCTTGCTCCTTAGACTCTGAGGCCCGCCCCTGTGGCGTGCCTTGCGCCGCGTGAGTCGCATGCAGCGCGGGCGTGCCTGCAAGGGAGGAAGCGAAGTCGGGCATGGAAATAGAAGTCTCCCGACGGCAGTTTTTCGCGTTGTTCGCGCGCGGAGCGCATGGGGCGAAGAACCCGAAAAAGTGTCGCGGCCCTTGCTGGCCGCCTGCCGGCGTGCGACCCTGCGCGTCCAAGGAGCGCCGGGGCGGGTATTCGGATCAAAGGGGCGCAGGCGTGCGGCATGGAATCCGGCGTGGGCGCCGAGACCCTCCGGGCATGGGATGCGGCCCATCGGCGGTTGCTGGGCTCCCGCGGGGATTGACGACGACGTCGTGGCGGGGACGGAGGCGGGTTCCCGAGTCGCGGCGCCGCGGCATGAGTCGGGACGGACGGCTTTCCCGTGCCGCTTGCGGCCGATATGCGCACGGGACCGCGGGCGGCGAGATGGTTCTCCGCATGGAACGGCTACGGTGCTGCGCGACACGTCCGTTGAGAGAAGGAGGCGAGCTGATGTTGAGCCACGAAGAGAAGTTGGAGCGCATCGAGCTCATCGATGCCGTGTGCGATGCCGGGAGGCTGGCGAGGGGCCTGGACCAGCTGCTCGAGTCCCTGGCGCATGCCGACCAGCTGGACCCGCTCGACGTCGAGGGGATTCTGGCCCTGAAGTCGATAAGTGAGAGGTGCGCCGAGCGCATCGGCGACGCCGCGCGAATCTTGGAGGCTCAGAACGAGGTTCTCTACGCCGAGGAATGGGCAAACGCCAAACCTCGCGAAAACGAGAGATGAGGACCCGAACGAAAGCGGCCATCCAAGCCCGATCAGGGCGTCCATCGCCGTCCGCGCTCATATAAAGCCTGGACATCGGCTGTCCTCGCATTCCCAGTGCCGCCGCGTGCCGTCGCGTTATAATGCTGCAAACGCATTTGTATTGCATTTCGAGCGATGGGAGCGCAGATGCCCGACAGCTACAAGGAGCTCATCAAGAGCAATCCCGACGAGACCGAGATCAGAAGCTTCCTGGTGGACGGCGACCAGGTCTCCGTGACCCTGCGCATCCCCGACACCCTGCGCGACGCGGCGAAGGAGGAGGCGGCCCTGCGGGGCATGAGCTTCTCCGCCTTCGTGCGCACCTGCATGATCGAAGAGCTCGCGAAAAAGGGGGCATAGAGGCGTGAAGTCGCTAAGCAACGTCGGCGCGGAGCGCCTGGGAGACGCCCTCGGCGAATCCATCGACGACGGCGCGAAGTTGTCGATAATCAGCTCGTATTTCACCGTGTTCGCCTACGGGGAGCTCAAAGAGGAGCTCTCCAAGGTCGACGAGGTGCGCTTCCTGTTCAGCGAGCCCACCTTCATCAAGCGCATGGCCGACTCGAAGGAGCCGCGCGAGTTCGAGGTAGCCCGCCGCGCGCGCGAGGTCGGCGTCGGCGGCTCGGGGCTCGAGCTCACGCTGCGCAACAACCTAAACCAACGCGCGCTCGCCCGCGAATGCGCCGAGTGGATCCGCGAGAAGGGCGTCTTCAAGTCCGCCAAGACGTCCGGCGCCATTCAGCCGGGCGGCACCTACGTGGTGGAGAACCCATCCGGCGACGACCACGCCTTCATGGGCGCCGCCGCGAACTTCACGCAGGAGGGCCTCGGCTACGAGCGCCGTCCGGGAACCGTGACCTGCGTGAGCCATTTCGAGAACGCGACCGAGGCCGTCGGCCTCAAGATGATGTTCGAGTCGGTCTGGGACAACCCTGCCATGGTCGAGGAGGTCACCGCGCAGGTGGCCGCCCAGGTCGAGACGCTCTACCGCGAGAACCCGCCCGAGTTCATCTATTTCCTGACCCTGTACCACCTGTTCCGCGACTTCATGGAGGACGACGAGGACAACGGCATCCGCCCCGGCCTCAAGTTCGAGGAGTCCGTGGTCTGGAGCAAGCTCTACGACTTCCAGAAGGACGCCGTCGTGGGCGCCATCCGCAAGCTGGAGAAGTACAAGGGCTGCATCATCGCCGACTCGGTGGGCCTGGGCAAGACCTACGAGGCGCTCGCCGTCATGAAGTACTACCAGGAGCGCAACGACCGCATCCTCGTGCTGTGCCCGAAGCGCCTGCGGGACAACTGGACCCTGTGGACGCAGGACAACGACGACCGCAACCCGCTGGCCGACGACCGCTTCAGCTACACGGTGCTCAACCACACCGACCTGTCGCGCTACCACGGCATGAGCGGCGAGGTGGACCTCGAGCACCTGCGCTGGGGCCACTTCGACCTCCTCGTCATCGACGAGAGCCACAACTTCAGGAACAAGAGCACCGACGCGGACAAGACCGACCGCTACACGCGCCTCATCGAGGACGTCATCAAGTCGGGCCAGCGCACGAAGGTGCTCATGCTCTCTGCCACCCCGGTGAACAACCGCCTGCTCGACCTGCGAAACCAGATCGAGCTCATCACCGAGGGAGACGACGCGTACCTCGCCGATACCGATGGCATCCCGTCGATCACCCACGTGACGCGCGTCGCCCAGCAGAGGTTCAACGAGTGGAGCAAGCTCTCCGACTCCGAGCGCACGACCGAGAGCTTCGTGAACGCGGTGAACGCCGACTACTTCAAGCTGCTCGACGTGCTGACCATCGCGCGCAGCCGCAAGCACATCACGAAGTACTACGGCGCCGCGAGCGGTACCTTCCCGGCGCGCCGGCCGCCCCTGTCGTTTCAGACGCCCATTGACCTAGAAGGCGAGCTGCCGCCGATTGCCGTGCTCAACGACATGATCGCCCAGCTCACGTTCGCCCAGTACCAGGTGCTCTCCTACGTGCGCGCCGACCAGCGCCGCAAGTACGAGGACCGCTACGGGGACACGTGGGGCAAGGACTTCGAGAGCCAGGTCCACCGCACGACGGCGGTGGCCAACCTCATGCGCGTCAACGTCCTCAAGCGCATGGAGTCCTCCGTGAACAGCTTCCGCATCACGCTGCGACGAATCCTCGACGGCTGCGTCGACCTGCGCGCGAGGCTCGACGCCGACGCGTCGGGGGTCGCCTACGGCACCGAGGGCCTCGAGGACGGGTTCGACGACGACGATGCCGAGGAGTTCGAGGCCGGCGGCAAGGTGCGAGTCGACCTGCGAGACGTCGACGCCCTGCGCCTGGGCCAGGACCTCGACTTCGACATCCAGGTGCTCCGGGCCCTGCTAACCTATGCCGACGCGGTGACGCCCGAGCGCGACGCCAAGCTCGTGAAGCTGCGCGACTTCATCGCGGGCAAGGTCAGCGAGCCGTACAACCCCGGCAACCGCAAGGTGCTGGTGTTCAGCGCGTTCGCCGACACGACGGCGTACCTTTTCGAGCAGCTGGCGCCCTGGCTGAAGCGCGAGCTCGGAATCGAGTGCGCCGAGGTGGCGGGCAGCTCCAACCGGACCTACTCGCTGAAGCTTCCCAGGACCACCTTCGAGAACATCCTCGCGAGGTTCTCTCCCGTCTCAAAGGAGCTGCCGGAGAGCCAGCGGGAGCTCGGCGAGATCGACGTCGTCTTCGCGACGGACTGCATCTCCGAGGGCCAGAACCTGCAGGACTGCGACTGCCTGGTGAACTACGACATCCACTGGAACCCCGTGCGTATCATCCAGCGCTTCGGCCGCATCGACCGCCTGGGATCGAAGAACTCCCAGATCCAGCTGGTCAACTTCTGGCCGGACATCGCGCTCGACGAGTACATCCAGCTCGAGGGCCGCGTGAAGGGGCGCATGGCGCTGCTCGACGCGTCGGCAACCGGCGAGGAGAACGTGCTGGAGGCCAAGGGCAATGGAGAGATGAACGACCTCAAGTACCGTCGCCGGCAGCTCCAGCAGCTCAAGAGCGAGGTGCTCGACCTCGAGGACATCTCGGGCGGCATCTCGATCACGGATTTCGCCTTCGACGACTTCCGCGTGGAGCTCCAGCGCTACGCCAAGGAGCATCCCGGCGCGTTGGAGAACTCGCCGGCGGGACTGCACGCCGTGGCCCCCATCCCCGACGAGCTTCGCAGCGACGTGAAGCCAGGCGTGGTCTTCTGCCTCAAGCAGAACGACGAGGGCAACGATCCCAGGGACACGAACCCTGTCTTCCCGTACTACGTGGTGTACGTGTCGGCCGACGGCGAGGTCATGACGAAGCACACCCAGCCCAAGCCGGCGCTCGACATCATGCGCGCCGTCTGCTCTGGGCATCCCGAGCCCATCGCTAAGCTGTGCCGCGAGTTCAACCGCGAGACCCGCGACGGGACGAGGATGGACGCCTACACCGACCTGCTTGACGATGTCGTTGCGGCCATCACCGGAACGCAGCAGGACAAAGGCATCGAGAGCCTGTTCAGCCTGGGAGAGGTCGGCAGCGGCACCGTCATGGGCTTCAACGACTACTCGTTGGTATGTTTCGCGGTGCTGCGATGAGCGGCATCGACTGGAACGGAATCCTGCGCCTGCCCGAAGCGGCGCTCGCGGGATGCCGCCGCATTCCCAAGACGGTGCTCGTCAAGCAGGCCATGCTCACCAAGACCGAGCAGAAGAGGCTCGACAAGGTCGCGCGCCTCGAGCACTTCGCCACGGTCCAGAAGTCCACGACGCGCATCCCGCCGTACGAGGACGACGAGCGCAACGTGCAGAGCGTCGTCTTCCTCCGTTGCGAGATGACAGCCGGGACCATGGCGGTGGCCGAGGTGGCGGAGCTCGTGCACAAGTGCTTCCCGAACCCGACGGTGCTCCTGGTCGAGGCGGGCGGCTGCGCGTGCATATCGGTCGCCCTCACGCGGAGGAGCCAGGCCGAGCAGGGCGCGACGGTCGTCGACCGAGTCGAGTCGACGGGCGCGTTCGATCCTGGCCGTTCAGAATACGCGGACTTCCTAGGCGCGCTGGCATTCGGGCGGCTCTCGCAGGGCGACCTCTGGGAGTACCTGGTCGACCTGTCGCGCACCGTAGCGCTGTCCCGCGCGATTGGCGGCCTGGGGTTCTACCCCGTATGCCCCGCTCGAGACCGGGAAAAGCTGATCGCCCTCACGTCGCGCTACGATGAGATGGGAGCCTCCGTCAAGCGGCTGAAGGAGCAGCGGCGGTCGAAGGACATAACGCTCAACGAGTCCGCGAAGCTGAGGATGGAAATGAAGGAAGAGGAGCGACGCCTGAGGGCGGTCGCCGATGAGATAAAGGAGATCTGCAATGGCCGTTCTAGATGAGTATATTTTGCGAGCGGCGCGCCTTTTGAGTGATGCTGCAGATGAGGATGTTGATGCGCTCTGCCGTGAAATCATGCAGGTCTTCGACCTCGACTACACTAACCCCGAGGCTTTAAAATATATCAATTCCTCAAGCTCATTTCGCTACTCGAAAAGCGACCTAGGGATGATTCTCCAGAAGCTGCGCCTAAAGCGGGAAGACTCAGACGACAAAGCGTTCGGTGCCGCATTCTGCGCAACTATAACGCAGCATATCAGGAGACTGGAGCAAGCTCTTGAAGAGGGCGTGAAAGACGACGAGCTCAAAGCCGTATACGACTCAATCGACTACGTCTACGCAAACGCGAGGGGCTACGACTCCTACACGGACGGACTAGCCTCCTATTCCTATGGGTCTTCCAATCGCAATGATTTCAACGATGAACAGACGCAACTACGTATCGACAAACTGAAGCATTTCCGTGATGAGGAGCTCCGTAAGCTGAAAATCGCCGAAGCGCAGGGCGCTAGCGTCAGCCTCACGGCATCCGCCACGAGCAACGTACAGGTCACGTTAGAGGCAACCTTTGAACAGATTGACAAATTGCCAGAGACAACGCTTTCCGATGACGAGAAGACGCTGCTCAAAGGGATGATGGGCGATCTCAACACAAAAGATAAAAGCAAACGGGGCAGCAAGCTTGACAAACTCCTGAGCTGGCTTGCCGGCAAGGGCACCGACGTTTTTATTGCCGCCATGCCCTACATAGTTCAACTAATCAAATCTCAACTTTCCTAGGAGGAGACCTCATGGGCGAGATAGAAAAGATGACTCTTGAATCGGAGAGTCTTATTGACGACCGCCTGAATAAGCTCAAGGAGCTGATGCCCGAAGTGTTCTCCGAGAGCGGAATCGACTTCGACAAACTGCGGCTGGAGCTTGGCGACGAGGTAGACGAGGGCCTGGAGCGCTATGCGTTCACGTGGCCCGGCAAGGCCGATGCCATCCGCCAGTCGCAGATGTCCAGCACTGCTACTTTGCGTCCCCGTATCGAGAAAAGCCGCAGCCGCGATGGAGAGGATGGGTCCTTCGACTCGGACAACATTTATATCGAAGGCGACAATCTCGAGGTGCTGAAGCTCCTACAGCGCGGCTACCACGGCAAGGTCAAGATGATCTACATCGACCCACCCTACAACACGGGTCACGACTTTGTCTACAAGGACAATTTCGGCAACTCTGTCGATAACTATAAGGAGCAGGCGGGACTCGCCGGCCAGTCCAACGCCGACACAAGTGGCCGCTACCATAGCGACTGGTGCTCGATGATGTACCCTAGGTTGAGACTGGCTCGAGAGCTCCTAACCGACGATGGCGTCATTTTCATTTCGATTGACGATAACGAAGACCGCAATTTGCGCATCCTCTGTGACGAGGTGTTCGGAGAGGCAAATTTCGTTTCTCAGCTAATCTGGGAACGAGCTTACTCGCCCAAGAATGACGCCAAATACGTTTCAAATAGCCATGATTATGTTCTCGTATACGCCAAATCCATTGAGCGCTTTGTGATTGGACGCCTGCCGAGAACAGACGAGGCAAACGCCCGCTACAAGAATCCAGACAACGACCCTCGAGGCGTTTGGAAGCCAAGCGACCTCAGTGTAAAGACTTACAGCCCAGATTCCGACTATCCAATCACAACGCCCTCGGGGCGTGTTGTAGAGCCTCCAGCAGGACGCTGCTGGAGGCTCTCGCGAAACGCGTTTCGCGAGAGACTCCAGGATAACCGCATTTGGTTTGGCCCAAACGGCGACAGCGTCCCTTGCATCAAGCGTTTCCTAACAGAGCTCAAATATGATGGAATGGCTCCAACTTCAATCATGTTTTACAAAGAAGTGGGTCACAGCCAGGAAGGCGCCAAGGAGCTCGTATCTCTATTTGACGGAAAGGGCTATTTCGATGGACCGAAACCGACGAAACTACTTCAGCGCCTGATAACCCTTGCGAATCTGCTAATGTGCGATAAAGAAGTAATAGAAGTGTAAAAAATTTTGCCGTTCCTATCCGGCACTTAGGGCTGTGTCGGATAGGTCAGGCGTTAGGCTTCCGGCAAGTCTATCTTGCCGACAAAGCTGTAATAAATCTCAATGTCCTGCCTGCGGGTGCCGTTCTCGTCATAGCTGCACTCATGCACGACGATTTTCTCAATCATTTCCCGCAAGAGGGTGGGGGTCAATTCTTCAAAAGCAAGGTGCTTTCTCACAATCCCCATGAATTTCTCGGCGTTGACGGTGGCGGCCTGCGACTTGGAAAGTTCCTCCTGCAAAGCGGCAGCCCGGTCTTTCAGTTCCCGCTGCTCCTGCTCATAGTCCGCCGACAGCTCCATGAAACGCTCGTCGCTGATTTTGCCGCTTACATTGTCCTCATACAGCCGCTTGATAATGCGGTTCACTTCGGCAATGCGTGTCTGGGCCTGTTCAAGCTGCTTCGTGGCTGCGGCGGTCTTTCTCTTGCCGCCGATTTCGTTCTGCTGGATGAGCAGCTTTACAAAGCGGCTCTCATGCCTGGCGGCGTATTCCGTCACTTGCCGGAGATTGGAAAGCACGTCCGCCGTCAAAAGGTCGGTGCGGATAAAGTGTGCCGTACAGTCACGGGTACGCTTCTTGTAGCTGCCGCAGATATAACAGTCCTGCTTGCGGTTCTATTCGTCTGTTCCTGGTTCAAAATAGTTTCTCCTCTCTGATACTGATTTTATGGTTGATTTTCGTTGTTAGCCGTACACTTGCGGCACAAATGAGCTTTTCGC
>NZ_QRTA01000024.1:0-19235 GCF_003457875.1 Collinsella sp. AF28-5AC
TCGGAAGGCACGTGCAGACCTTTCGTCATGGCCTCCTACCTTTCTTTCGGGCCTTACTGGCCGAATGTATCAGCGCCCCTCTGTATGGGACGCTGCTTGCTGACAGCTCTAGTTATATCCAAAAACCACCTGCAATTCCACCTCGCCCCCGAACGGTCAGCAAAGTGCGATGAACGGTATATCGCATATGATTCTCCCATGATGCACTTCGGTTCTCTAAAGCAGGTTTTCAAAGGTAAATGTTCTTTTTTCTAAGGAATTAAGCTAGATTGCACAAATATTTTCATGTTTAGGAATTGCATAGCTAAAACGGTTTTCTGCATATATATGTCGTTTGTCCATGATTCAATTTGGATTCGATTATATTCAGCTCGCAATCATTCTTATTCATACATCCTCACCAGTTGAGTATGGATATAGATTGTTTCCAAACGAGTTGGACAGTTAGTTGCATGCCTTGTCAGCGTAAGAAGTAGGTAAAGATACCGTTCGCACAATACGTCCGTGCCACAAGTCGACTAAATTGAGACAATAGTGAATAGGGTTAGGCTACCGTCCCCTGCGGGGACTGAACGGACAGATGCATATGCCGAGCAAAATCGAAAAAAAGCAAGCCGCCGCAAAGCTGCGCAAACCGCCTCGCGACTTCTCGTACACGCAGAACCGAGAGCTCAGCTGGCTACGCTTTGACAACCGTGTGCTTGACGAAGCCTTCGATGAGACCGTTCCGCTGTTCGAGCGTCTAAAGTTCGTGTCGATTTTCGAGTCTAACCTCGACGAGTTTCTCATGGTGCGCGTGGGCGGCCTGTCCGATCTGGCAGAGCTCAAAAAGCAACCTGTCGACAACAAGAGCAATATGACCGCCTCCGAACAGGTCGATGCTGTCATGGCCGAAATGCCCGGGCTCCTTACCCGTTGGGAGTCCATCTTTAAGAGCATCGAGGGCAAGCTCGACACCTTGGGCGTTCACCGCGCCCGCATCGATTCGCTTACGCCCGAGGAGCGCACCTTTGTAACCCGCTACTTCCAGGCCTACGTGTCGCCGGTCATCTCGCCGCTGGTCATCGATCCTCGCCACCCCTTCCCCAACCTACGCAATGGCGCGCTCTATCTGGCCTGTGGTCTGGACGGCGCCACCGACGAGGAGAGCCTGCTGGGCCTTATCGAGATTCCCGCCTCGATGAACCGCGTGGTCGAGATCCCCTCGCCCACCGGCACCTACTCCTACATCTTGCTCGAGGACGTCATCCTCGCCTGCCTGGACAGCTGCTTTGGCTCCTATAAGCCGCTGGATCGTGCGCTGATCCGCGTCACCCGCAACGCCGACATCGATCCGGACGGCGAGGGCGTCGAAGAGGAAGAGGACTACCGCCAGCACATGAAGCGCATCCTCAAGAAGCGCCTGCGTCTGCAGCCGGTAGTGCTCGCGGTCTCGGGGTCGCTCGAGAAGGCAACGCTCAAGACCATCCGCAAGGCGCTCGAGCTTTCGCGCCGCTCTGTCTTTACCTGCGATATCCCGCTCGACCTGGGCTACGTCTTTGGCATTGAGGGCAAGATTCCCGAGCACCTGCGCAACGAGCTGCTCTTTACGCCGTTTAGGCCGCAGCCCAATCCCACCATCGACATGACCCGCTCCATCCGCGAGCAGGTGCTGCAGCACGACAAGCTGCTCTTTTATCCCTACGAGGCCATGAACCCCTTCCTGGATCTGGTGCACGAGGCCGCCTACGACCCCGAGTGCATCTCGCTGCGCATCACGCTCTACCGCGTGGCCAAGCAGAGCCGCCTGTGCGAGTCGCTGATCGATGCTGCCGAGAACGGCAAAGAGGTCACGGTGCTCATGGAACTTCGTGCCCGCTTTGACGAGCAGAACAACATCGAGTGGGCCGAGCGCCTGGAAGAGGCCGGCTGCACCGTCATCTATGGTTCCGAGGGCTTTAAATGCCACTCAAAGATCTGCCAGCTCACCTATCGCGAGGGCATGGCGCTAACGCGCCTCACGCTTTTGGGCACCGGCAACTTTAACGAGAAGACGGCCAAACTCTACAGCGACTTTATGCTCATGACAGCCCATCCCGGCATCGGCGAGGACGCCAACCTGTTCTTCCGCAATCTGTCGCTGGGCAACCTGCGCGGCGACTACCGCTTCCTGGGTGTGGCGCCCGTCGGACTGAAACCGCTCATCATGCGCGGGCTTGACCGCGAGATCCAGCGCGCCCTTGCCGGCGAGCCCGCCCGCGTGTTCTTTAAGCTCAACTCGCTGACCGACCGCGAGGTTATCGACAAGATCGCCGAGGCATCGTGTGCCGGCGTGCGCGTAGACATGATCATCCGCGGCATCTCGTGCCTCAAGCCCGGTGTTCCGGGCAAGACCGAGAACGTGCATGTCCGCTCCATCGTCGGACGCTTTTTGGAGCACGCGCGCGTCTATGCTTTCGGCGTGGACTCGGACATGATTTACCTGAGCTCGGCAGACATGATGACGCGCAACACCGAGCACCGCGTGGAGATTGCCTTCCCCGTGCTCGACCCCACCTGCCGCGCCCTAGTGCACGAGTACATGGGCATGCAGCTGCGCGACAACGTGAAGGCCCGCAGCCTCACGAGCGACGGCACCTGGGTCCCCGTGGAGCGTGCAGAGGGTGAGAAACCCTTCAACTCGCAGGAAGCCCTGCTGGAGCGTGCCTATCGCAACGCCGAGGCCGCCGCGCAGCAGCGCGCACAGGAGAAGGAACGTGTGGCCGAGGAGGCCATTCAGGCCGATGTTGAACACGGGGCAGCTGCCAAACCGGAAGCGGTTGCAGCTCCCCCGGTGAATGAGCCCGAGGCTGCCGCAGAGCCCGCCGTGGAGAAAGCGCCCGAGCCCGCTACTGCGACTCCGGAGCCCGCCGCCGAGGCAAAGCCCGCCCCTGCTCCTGAGCCGCAGCCGGCCACACCCAAGGTCCAAGAGGTCCAGGCGACCGTCATTGAGCCCGAGCCTGCACCTGCACCTCAGCCCGATCCGCAGGTCATCAAGCCCGCACCCGAGACGAGCGCCCGTCGCGATAAGCCCGCCGGCAAGACCAAGGCCATCGAGCGCCATCGCCCCGGCCGCGTGCGCATGGGCCTGGGTCTGATCGGCCTGGGTCTTAAGACGCTCATTACCGGCAAGACGAAATAGTCGTTTGTAGAAGCAGTTTGTAGAAGCGCCCCGCATTTGAGGAAAGCCTCGGATGCGGGGCGCTTTTCCCTGCTACCATGGTGCGAACAACAACGCGAATGACAGGCAGGAATATGAAGCTCACTATAGAATCGATGACCTACGGCGCCGACGGGCTGGCGCACGCCGACAACGGCAAGGCCGTCTTTGTGCAGGGCGCCGTGGCAGGCGACACCGTCGAGGCCGAGGTCGTACAGGACGGCAAGTCGTTCATGCGTGCCCGCACCACCGAGATTCTGGAGCCAAGCCCCGATCGCATTCAGTCTCCCTGCCCCTTCGTGGGCATCTGCGGCGGCTGCTCGTGGGGCAATCTCTCACGCACGGCACAGCTCGCCGCCAAGGAGCAAAATCTGCGCTCCACGCTCGAGCGTATCGGCAAGTTCAGCCCCGATCAAGTCGATGAACTGGTGCAACCCATCCGCCACACCAAGGATGATTGGGGCTACCGCAATAAAATCGAACTCGAGCCGACCGTTGTAAACGGCCGCGTGCGTCTTGGCATGCACGGTGTCGATCCTCGCAAGATCGTGACCGTCGATTCGTGCCCGTTGTTCGACAAACGCTTCCCCAAGGCACTCAAATCGGTCGTCGGCGCGCTCAATTATCTGAGCGGCAGCCACGACCTGGGCCTTGAGCGCGTGGGCATTCGCGCCTCGCGTCGCACCAAGGCACTCGAGGTGGCGCTCTGGACGCCTACGGGCTCTTTCCCGCGCTCGCAAGTCTCGCGCGTGTTGGCAGACGCCGCGCACCCCACAAGTGTCGTACGCGTGATGAGCAAGGGCGAAAAGAAGGCCCGCCGTGTTTCCAAGGTCGAAATGCTCGCCGGAGAGGGCTCATGGACCGAGAATATCGCCGAGGGTC
Organism: Collinsella sp. AF28-5AC; assembly: GCF_003457875.1. Classification (NCBI taxonomy): domain Bacteria; kingdom Bacillati; phylum Actinomycetota; class Coriobacteriia; order Coriobacteriales; family Coriobacteriaceae; genus Collinsella; species Collinsella sp. AF28-5AC. Next base: position 4,061 of record NZ_QRTA01000024.1, read on the forward strand.
AGATGCGCTTGTCTGCCCCGTCTTTTTTCCAGGTCAACACCAAGGGTGCCGAGATTTTGATCGAGCTTGTCATGGAAACGCTCGATCCGCAGGAAGACGAGCTTGCCGTGGACCTGTACTGCGGTGCCGGCACCTTTACCCTGCCGCTCGCCCGCCGCTGCGACTTTGTCGCCGCCGTCGAGGCCTACGGCCCCGCCGTGCGCGACCTGCGCCGTAACCTGGAGATCAACAAGCTTGATAACGTCGACGTCATTGGCGGAGACGCGGTGCGCGAGTTCCCCGACCAGGATGCCGACGTCTTGGTGGTCGACCCGCCGCGCGCAGGCCTCGCCCCCGAAGCGATCGACCTTATCGCCAGCACGAGTGCCCACGATGTCGCCTACGTGAGCTGCGACCCGGCCACCCTGGCGCGCGATCTCAAACGCTTTGTCGAAGAAGGCACCTTCTCCCCCGTAAAGATCACGCCAGTCGACCTGTTCCCACAAACCTTCCACTGCGAGACCGTCGTCCACCTTAGGCGCAACTAGCCACTTAATCATTGCTCAGAAAAATCATTGGGAAATCGAGCGTGGCAAGCGGAGGTCTTCGGGGTATAAGACGGCTAATTGTATGCCGCCTATGAAAGGAACCCTCATGCCCAGCGTTGCCGTTCTCGCCGCCGATGGCTTTGAAACTATTGAATGCTTGACCATGGTCGATGTCATGCGTCGCGGCGGCGTGCGTGCCACGCTCGTCTCGATTATGCCCACGCGTGAGGTCGTAAGCTCGCTGCAGATCCCCGTGACCTGCGATGCGCTCTTTGATGAGATCAACTTTGACGAGTACGACTGCGTCGTGCTGCCCGGCGGCCTGCCCGGTGCCACCAACCTGCGCGCCGATCAGCGTGTCTGCGACGTGGTCTGCGAGTTCGCCGCGACCAAGCACGTCGCCGCCATCTGCGCCGCCCCGTTTATCCTGGGCGAGCTCGACCTACTCGAGGGGCGCCACGCCACGTGCTTCCCTGGCTTTGAGAAAAGCTTCCCCGAAGGCGCCTATACTGGCGAGAAGGTCACGCAAGACGGCAACATCATCACTGCCAGCGGCATGGCACAGTCACTCCCCTTTGCATTGGAGCTGCTGCGCACGCTCGCCGGCGACAAGGCCGTCGAGAAGGTCGCCGAGGGCATCCAACTATGATTTTGGCTTCCCAATCGCCGCGCCGCATAGAGCTGATGCGCGAGGCAGGCTACAACATTCGCGTGATTCCCGCGGATATCGACGAAACGCCCTTTGATGGCGAGCCCCCGCTCACGCTTGTCGAGCGCTTGGCACGCGCCAAGGCGGCTGCCGTTGCTGCCGAGTATGCCGAGCCCAATGAGTTGACCGTCGCGGCCGACACCATCGTCACCTTCGACGGCAAGATTTTGGGCAAGCCGGCAACCGAGGACGAGGCGCGCACCATGCTCCGTGAGCTTTCGGGCCGCACGCACCAGGTCGCAACCGGCGTCTGCATCGTTAAGGCAGGCGATACGGCCGCCCCGCATGCCGCCGAGAGCCTGTCGTTTGTCGATGTGACCGACGTGACGTTCTACGAGCTCACCGACGAGCAGATCGAGCACTACGTTGCCTCGGGTGAGCCCATGGATAAGGCAGGCGCCTACGGCATCCAGGGCACAGGCGGCCGCATGCTCGTGCACGATATTTCGGGCGACTTCTATAACGTAGTGGGCCTACCCATCGCCCGCGTCGCGCGCGCGATTCAAAAACTCTCGTAATTGCATCTGGCGCTGGGTATTCCCCAGCGCCTACAATTTTGGCGTACCGTACGGATCCCGACCGGGCACAAGGCGCGGCGGAAAACCGATAGGAGTTAAACATGGATACACTGCTCGAGGCCATTGACGTCTGCGATGTCGATGGCTTTTGCTATGGCAACTATACGGACGAGGAGGCCGGCACCGGTTGCACCGTAATCGTGGCACCCGAGGGCGCCACCGGCGGCGTTGACGTACGCGGTGGCGCTCCCGCTTCGCGCGAGACCGACCTGCTACGACCCGAGAACACCGTCGACAAGGTCCACGCCGTCTGCCTTTCGGGCGGATCGGCCTTTGGCCTCGAAGCTGCAAGCGGCGTCGCTCGCGAGCTTGAGAGCCGCGGCATCGGCCTTCCCGTCGGCCCCACGCAGGTGCCTATCGTGTGCTCCAGCTGTATCTTCGACCTTGCCTTTGGTAACCCCACCGTGCGCCCCGACATTGAGGCCGGCATCGCCGCCGTGCGCGAAGCACTCGACCACACCCCCACCAAGCTCGAACAGGGCAACGTAGGCGCCGGCACGGGCGCTACCGTGGGTAAGCTCATGGGGCCTGCCACCTGCATGAAGGCCGGCCTTGGAGCTGCCGCCGTGGCACTCGGCCCCATCAAGGTGGGCGCCGTGGTCTCGGTCAACGCCTGCGGCAACGTTGTCGACCCCTTCACCGGCGAGTGGGTCTCCGGCATGCGCGCCGCAGCCGATAGCGACCAGATCGTCGACATGGAACTCGCAGCCTTTGCCGCCGCCGGATCCATGCAGATGCCGCTCGACCGCACCAACACCACCATCAGCTGCATCGTCACCAACGTGGAACTCACTAAGGCACAAGCCACCAAGGTCTCCCAGATGGCCGCAGACGCCTACGCACACGCCATCCGCCCCACACACACCACCAACGACGGCGACACCATCTACACCCTCGCCAGCGGCAAACTGGGCGCCCAGGCAAGCGCCGCCGTTCCCCTAGACCTGCTGGGCATGCTCGCAGTAAGGGCCCTGGAAACTGCCATCGCAAACGGAGCCAAAACCGCCAAAACCTCCCACGGAATCCCAGGTGCTGCGAAGTAATCTCACTCGACCGTCGGTCGGAGGCGGGCGGGCATTACGTTTGCTGCTCTACAGTCCTATGCAAGACGAAGGCCACATTAAGTGGCCTTCTTTGCATGCGGAACTCGCGACAAACGTAATGCCCGCCCGCCTCAGACCGACTACCAACTAATATTTTTTCAGCCCAGGCCCCTGTGTACCGCGCGTCGAAGATCTTCAAATTCAAATAACCTGACAATCGATTCTTATAGCAGAGGCCCCTTGGCCTTTAGTTTGATACAAGTTCCGCACGAGCCGGAAAGCACTTAATGTGCTTTCCGTGCGAGCAGGACTGTTCGCAGTAGCAAACTAAAGGCCAAGGGGCCCAGTCAACCTATCAGCAGCGATTACTCGGCAGCTAGTTGAATTTGAAGATCTTTGAGGCAAGACGGTATAGGCCGAGTGTGGTTTTGTCTCCGGCCCGTCCGCGCAGATTGGTGAAGAACCCGACCACGCCGTAGCGGGCACGACGATACATGCGCTCGTCGTAGGCCTTCAAATCATTCCACAGCGTCTTTAGGCGCTCGTCGGCGCAATCTTCCTCGGAAAGCTTGGTGAGCACCGAGCAGATCGCCATCATCATGGTGAAATAGCCCATCATGTACGAGCGCAGACGCGACGACTCAACATCGCTGTACAGGTGGTACGACTCCATCATGATGCGCGTCACACGGAACTGCTGGTCCAGACGCTTGACCATCGTGGCCTCGTTGACACTCTGGCCCTCGCGACCGATAAAGTAGCGATAGAGGTCGATGTCGGCGTAGTACATGGTCTTGCAACGCGGCAGCGGCACGTAGGCGTAGATGTTGTCCACATAGAACGTGTGCGGCGGCATGGGAAGGTTGGACTCGCGCAGCACATCCGTGCGATAGCACAGGCTGTGCATGAGTAGGTTCTGGTCCAGGCGGAAATGACCGATCTGATCCCAGGAAAAGATCTTTTTGCGCGGCAGGGCAAATGTGTAGCCAATAGCGGTATGCGTGCCCTCGTAAACCTTCTCGTACACGTAGTTCGAGATAAACAGGTCAACGCGCTGATCGCGCTCTTCAAAGCCACGCAGAATCGACAGCATGGTCGAAAGAGCCGCAGCGTCGAGCCAGTCATCCGAGTCGACAACCTTGTAGTAGGTGCCCTGTGCCTCGCGCAGACCCGAAAGGACGGCAATACCGTGGCCACCGTTCTCCTGGTGTACCGCGCGAATGATACCGGGATAACGTGCCTCCCACTCATCGGCCTTATCGGCCGTCTCGTCCTTGGAGCCGTCGTCCACCACGATAATCTCGATATCGGTGGCGTAATTGCTCCCCTCCAAGATGGAGGTGATGCAATGGTCCATGTCCTTGGCGGCGTTATACGAGGGAATACCGAATGTTATGACTTTATGCATGGCAGGCGATAATCTCATCCGAAAGATCGAGGGCGGAATTGGTCACGGCGTCCATATCGTAGTAACGATACTCGGCCAGACGACCCACCGGGTGGAAGTTCGTCAGGTTCTGGACGCGCTCAAGATAGCGCTCATAGAGCTCACGGTTCTCGGGCTCAAGAATGGCGTAGTACGGCGTCTCGCCCGAGCCGGGCGTATAGGCCTTGGAGTACTCCTTCATGATGGTGGTCTTGCCGGGCAGGATCTGACCGGTCATGTTCTTGAACTCGGTAATGCGCGTGTAGTCCTCGCTCGTGGTGTAGTTGACGGTGCCCACGGGCTGGAACTGGTCCATATCGAGCGTCTCGAACTTCATGTCGAGCGTACGGTACGGCAGAGCGCCCAGGTCGAGGTTGAACAGCTCGTCAAGCGGACCGGTGTAGACGATCTCGCCGCCATAGACCTTACCGTCGATCTTGACGGTGGTCTCGTCGATCTCGAAGAGGTCGCGGGCGTCCACGTCGCAGAACACATCAATCAGATCGTGGTCGAGCATGCGCTCGAACAGCGCGGTATAGCCGTCCTGCGGCATGCCCTGGAAGGGAGCCTGCGGGAAGTAGCGGTCATCGTCGCCCACAAAGACGGGAACGCGGCCGGTGATCGAGGGATCGATCTGGTCGGGCGTCTGACCCCACTGCTTCATGGTGTAATGCAAAAAGACGTTCTCGTAGACGTAATCGGCGACCTCGGCAAGATCCGGGTCGTTCTTCTTGCGCAGCTCCATGATGGGCACCTTGACGTCCTTGCCAAAGGTCTCCACGAGCTTCTGATACAGCTCCTCGCCGCGCTCATCGCCAAAGGCAAGCTTGAGGCTCGCGTGGTTAAAGGGCACAGGCATAAGGGTGCCGTTGATGTTGGCGAGCACCTTGTGCTGGTAGTCCGTCCACTTGGTAAAGCGCGACAGGAAATTGTGGACGCGCTCATTAAAGGTATGGTAGATGTGCGGACCATACTCGTGGACCAGGATTCCGGCCTCATCAGCGCAGTCGTAGGCGTTACCCGCAATGTGGCTACGGCGTTCCAGAACGGCAACGCGATAGCCGATAGTCTCGGCGAGACGACGGGCGCAAACGGCACCGGCATATCCAGCACCGACGACAATCATGTCGTATACGCCGGCGTTAAAGCCTTCAGGCAGGCCTGAGGTAATCTGCATCGATACTCCTTGTCAAAAGCCACGGGCTCGTTAGCTGGGCTTTTCTCGAACATTCTTCGAGACATATTTATCAGAGCGATTATAGCGCTAATGCGTCCTATAATGAGCTTGCCACACAAGGAAAGCTCAAGCACCGCGGCGTACATAATTGAAAGGTAAACCCGCTAGCAGCGGGTTTATTCGTGAACAGCCGGGCGCCTGGAGCTTAGCGAAACGCTTGTAAGGAGTAACATGAGCGATTTCCTAAACCGTATGAAGTCTGCCGCCAAGGCCGACCTTAAGACAATCGTCCTGCCCGAGGGCGAGGATCCGCGCACCATCGTCGCGGCCACCAAGATCATCGAGGAGGGCCTGGCAAAGATCGTCATCCTGGGCAACCCCGACGAGATCAACGTTCCCGGCGCTACCGTCATCGACCCGCGTAATGCCGAGAAGCACGAGGAGTACGCGCAGAAGTTTGCCGAGCTCCGCGCCAAGAAGGGCGTTACCATCGAGCAGGCTCGCGCCCAGGTGATGGATGCCACCTACTTTGGCACCATGATGGTCAAGATGGGCGACGCCGACGGCCTGGTCTCCGGCGCCTGCCACTCCACCGCCGACACCCTGCGCCCTGCGCTTCAGATCCTCAAGACCGCCCCGGGCACCAAGCTGGTCTCGGCCTTCTTCGTGATGTGCACCGACACCCCGCAGTTCGGCACCGACGGCACGCTGATCTTCGCCGACTGCGGCCTCAACATCAACCCGTCCTCCGACGAGCTCTCTGAGATCGCCATCGCCTCCGCTCACTCCTGGTCCACCTTCATGGGCAACGTTGAGCCGCACGTGGCCATGCTCTCCTACTCCACCATGGGCTCCGCCGGCGGCGAGGTCGCCAAGAAGGTCCAAGAGGCCGTGAAGTTCTGCAAGGAGAAGGCTCCCGAGCTCGCCATCGATGGCGACCTGCAGCTCGACGCCGCCATCGTTCCCACCGTCGCCCAGCTCAAGGCTCCTGGTTCCTCCGTTGCCGGTAAGGCCAACGTGCTCGTGTTCCCCGACCTCGAGGCCGGCAACATCGGCTACAAGCTGGTCCAGCGCTTCGCCGGCGCCGACGCCTACGGCCCCATCCTGCAGGGCATCGCCAAGCCGATTAACGACCTTTCGCGCGGCTGCTCTGCCGACGACATCGTGGGTGTCGTGGCCATCACCGCCGTCCAGGCCCAGATGGCTGAGTAGCGGACATATCCCCTCGGGACCCTACAGGGTAAAGCTCTGAAAACGTCCTCGGACATGCATGAAACCCCCGCTGCGCACTTCGTGCGGCGGGGGTTTCATGCGTCCTGCGGAATATTTTCAGAGCTTTACCCTGTAGGGTCCCTGCCGCCACGTAGCAATCAGAGAATCCGGGGTGGACGGCGGCTTGGCTACGAGCTGGAGCTGAAAATCTGAATGGATGGGTGCCGTTGCTGGGAGCGCAGGCGTTGCTGATGATGATCACTTTGGAGATTGAAAGGCCGGTGGGCTTCGGCGGTTGTTGTGCCGGAAACTACATCCCAGTTTGGAGGCAGATTGTGGGATGTGGCTTCCGCTTGGGGCCTGTTTGGGAAACTTTGGGACGGAATTTTGCTTTATTGTGGGTCGCACTTTCCGCAACGTGCCTCAACCGGAAAGCGTGTCCCAGTATTTGCGCTCGAAATGGGATGGGGTTTCCGCCGTCCACCTGCTAGTAAAAAGGCCTCCGGAGCTGTTGCTCTGGAGGCCTTTCGTTTACTTGCAAATGCGCGCGTTAGTTGTTCTTGGTCAGGCGCTCGACGTCGTGGGCGATCATGTATTCCTCGTCGGTGGGGATGACCATAACCGTGACGGAAGAGCCGGCGGCGCTGATGACCTGTGGGCCGTTGCCCACGGCCTCGCGGTTCTTGTTGTTGTCGATGCGCACGCCCAACCACTCAAAGCAGTCGCAGAAGGCCTTGCGGATCGACCAGTCGTTCTCGCCGATGCCGGCGGTAAAGGTAATGGTGTCCACGCCCGCCATGGAAGCGATCATGGAACCGGCCTGCTGCATGGCCTTATAGGCGAACATATCGAAGGCAAGCAGGCAGCGCTCATCGCCCTCGGAGGCGCGCGTGCGGATGTCGCGGGCGTCGTTGGAGATACCCGAAATGGCAAGCAGGCCGGACTGCTTGTTCATCATGTCGTCGACTTCCCGGTAGCTGTAACCGCCCTCGCGCTGCAGGTAGCATACGGTAGCCGGGTCAATGGAACCGCAGCGGGTACCCATCATCAGACCGTCAAGCGGCGTGAGGCCCATCGTGGTGTCGCGGCACACGCCGTCCTCGATAGCAGCAAGCGAAGCACCGTTACCCAAATGGCACGAAAGCAGACGGTGGCAGCGCGAACCCAGGATCTCCTTGGCCATCATCCACTCATAGCGGTGGCTCGTGCCGTGGGCGCCGTACTTGCGCACGTGGTACTTGTCGCACACGTCCTTGGGCAGCGCGTAGGTATAGGCGACCTCGGGCATGGTCATGTGGAACGAGGTGTCGAAGACCGCCACGTTGGGCAGCTCCGGATACTTCTCACGGCAATACTCAATCGCCGCGGCCTCGCCGTAGTTGTGCAGCGGAGCAAGCGGTGCCACCTCGAGAATCTTGGCCATGACCTCGTCGTCGACGACCGCGGAATCATCGAAGTGCCAGCCGCCCTGAACGATGCGATGCCCAATGCCATCAATCGTAAAGTCGGTCTTCTCGAGCTCCTCGAGCACACGAGCGATAGCAGAGCGATGATCGGGGAAAGGGACCTCCTCGGTCTGCTTGGCGCCACCGTTCTCGGAGTGGCCAAAGATGCCCATGTCCGAACCGATACGTTCGCAGTTGCCCTTGGCGAAAACCTCGCGGGTAACGGTATCCAAAAGCTGATATTTAAGGCTTGAGCTGCCGGCGTTGACAACAAGTACGTTCATGAGACTCCTTTGCAGTGCAATACGGTCGACGCAGACCCCTTAAGGCGGCCGCATTTTAATAAGAAGTTATCACAACTTGATAAATAGCTATCAAGCATATCGCCCAACGAGCACAAAAGAGGGGCCGAACGGCGCTCGGTCGTCCAGCCCCTCCCCTCTTGCAATTACTTGCCGTTGACGATGCGCTCGACGTCAGAAGCGATCATGAACTCCTCGTCCGTGGGAATGACGAAGATCTTGACCTTGGAATCCTTGGCAGACAGGCACCAAGCGCCGTCGCCACGCAGGGCGTTACGGGCATGGTCCATCTTGACGCCCATAAAGGCCAGACGGTCGGCAACGCCGGCGCGAACGGCCGGAGCGTGCTCACCGATGCCGGCGGTGAAGACCAGCGTGTCCATGCCGCACATGGAAGTGGCCATCTCGGCAGCCTTGGCGGCAATCTTGTAGACGAACATATCGAAGGCGAGCTGAGCCTCAGGGTCACCAGCAGCGGCGAGCTCCTCGACATTGCGGCAGTCGTTGGTCTTGCCGCCGGTCACAGCCAAAAGGCCGGACTTCTTGTTCATCATCTCGTCGACCTCGTCGAAGGTGTAGCCGCCCTCGCGCTGCAGGTAGCACACGGTAGCCGGGTCGATGGAGCCGCAGCGGGTGCCCATCATGACGCCGTCGAGCGGGGTGAGGCCCATGGTGGTGTCCATGCACTTGCCGTCCTCGATGGCGCACAGGGAGGCACCGGAGCCGATGTGGCACACGACGACCTTGCGGGCCTCGCCGTTGGTCATCTCGGCGACCTTCTTGGAGATGTAGCGGTAGCTGGTGCCGTGGGCGCCGTACTTACGGATGTGCAGCTTGTCGCAAACATCCTTGGGAAGGGCGTAAGTCTTGGCGACCTCGGGCATGTTGAAGTGGAAAGCGGTGTCGTAGACCGTAACGTTGGGCAGGTCGGGATACTGCTCCAGGCAGTACTCGATAACGTTGGCCTCGGGGTTGTTGTGCAGCGGCGCTAGCGGGGCGACCTCGCGAATCTTGGCGAGAACGTCCTCGTCGACGAGGGAGGAATCGCCAAAGTACCAACCGCCCTGAACGATGCGGTGACCGATGCCCTCGATCTTGACGCCGTTGGCCTCGAGGTCCTTCAGGACAGCCTCGATGGCGACCTTGTGGTCGGGGAACTCGATGTTCTCGGTCACCTTCTTGGAGCCGTTGGCAGCATGGGTGAAGGTACCGCCGGTAAAGCAGACGCGCTCGCAGGAGCCCTTTGCGGACACCTTGTGGGACTTGGTATCGATGACCTGATACTTAAGGGTCGAAGATCCTGCGTTGACGACCAGAACGTTCATGTGTCTCCCTACTAACAGGCGGTGTGGCGCCGCCAGGTTACATACACTTCAATAATAAACCCAAACGCCCTCGCGCTCGGGTTTATTGCGTTGATATATAAGTTATCGGTGCCTAAATACTCATGGCCTTTGACTTGTAAGACGAAATAGCGCGGGGATATACACCAGGGAAGAAATCCCGAGCGCAACAAGCAATACGACTCGAATGCCCGCAACGCTACTCAGCACAGAGTTGAGCAGATAGAAAAGAACGGCACCCACCGCCACCATCTGGCTTTGAACCGAAATCAGTGAACAGCGCATCGATGAGTCGGCAGCATTTTGGAAAACTGAGTATTTGATTGGGGCAAACAACGAGTACGCAACTGTCTGCAGCACATAGAACACGGGCAGCAAATTAGCCGGAGTAAGGGGGATCAAAAACAAAGCTGTCAAGACTAAGCGAATGATGCCGCAAATACGCGCAAAACGGCCCTTGTCGACATGAGCAATCACACTGGGCACAATAAGCCCCATGGAGGCCGAGGCAAGGAGCTGGACCGCAATGGTCACACCCGAAGCGACGGAATTCATTCCGCGGCCCGCAAGCAGCAGTGAGAAAAAGTCTTCCAGGGCGACAAAAGCAAATGCCTGAGAACAGTCCATGATGAACGCTGAACGAAGAATGCCATTACACGCAATAGCGGCACCGATCATCTTCGGGCTAATTCCACGCTCAGGTGCCCCCGCAGTGCCCCCTCTTCGCATCTCAGGAATGCAGACAACGACAACCAACGTCAACACCATTGCGATGATATCTGCCGAAAGACCAATGAGATATGCACCGACAGACGAAATGAAACCGCCCACGCAAGCGGAGATGGCATAAGAGGCATAGAAAACAAATCGCTCAACGACATTAAGTCTTACGAGCTGGTCCTGAGAGACGCTGTCAATGTAAATCGCTTCTATGGATCCGCTCAGACATGCAACGGCAAAACCTTTGAGAGCGAACGCACCGATTAAAAGCAGAGGGGAACGGACGAGAAGCAGGGCGGCGTAGTATCCAAGCATCCCCACGACGCCAACGAGACCGCTTGCCTTTCGTCCAAACCTATCAGCAATATAGCCAGTGGGAACTTCGAGGATGAACTTGCTCACTTGATATGCAATCATCATGCTAGAAATCGCCACTATCGAGAATCCGACGAATTCAAGGTAAACCGTCAGAAAATACAAAATAGTGCTGAAGTTCGACAGAAAAACGAACGTCATATAAAGCAAAACCGTACGGTTTTTCATGCTCCGCCCTCCAAGAGTCAGCAATCTAAATCGAAATCTTGGAAAAGCATGAGGGCAAAGCTGTCAGCTATGTGTTGCAGGGCGTCAACATTCACTTGACGACACGAGGCCAAATGGCCTCACGAAGCGAGATGACGCAATAGGTGAAGAAATACCGTCTGGTGTCGATCGGTCCAGGCATTTTGTCGATAGCAAAAGTAGATGGGCAAGGCTACGTCATGTGAGGCTTCAATGGAGCACTCGCTCACTTCCGATCCATCCGATGCGAGAGAAGAGCCAGAAAAACTCAATATCAATCCCCCGGCTTGAAGAAACTCAGCCTGCGCCCTGTTTCCGTATTCGACATCGCGAAAGCGGAAATTAACCAGCTGAGCTTCGGGACATTGATTGATTGCATTGAGACAGGGTGACAAATTAATGGGAACAGCGAGCCTGCCGCCCAGTAACTCACGAACGGTCATAGCACCCACAGATTGATGACCAGCTGGGCATGAAAGAACCCTGAGCTCCTTTTCACCCATATATTTTGAAGAAAGGACGCTGTCCCGTGGTTCCTCAAACGAGATAGCCGCGTCCGAAATGCCAAGTATAATTGATTCAAAGCATGTAGCCGTTGGCTGATGCCACACATCGAGGTGAATCTGAGGGTGCGAGCTTTCAAACGAGTCATACCAGTTTTCGGCAAAAAGGCGCCCCCGCCCATGAAGGCAGGGGGCGTAAAGACGAAAGTGGCCGTCGGGCGAGACGCCGTCGTCCCTCGATTGAGCGTACTTTTTGAGATCGTCGACTTGTGCCAGGATCACGCGTGCACGACGCGCAAATTCTCTGCCCGCCGGAGACAAAACAGCCTCCCCCGCCGATCGGTTGAGCAAAACGATCTGATACTCAGATTCCAACTTTTTGATTGCCGACGAAACGGCCTGCGGACTCACATGAACGGCGCGAGCTGCTTTGCGCACGCCGCCATAGTTCGCTACCGCTTGAAGGTATTCGAGTTGAGAAAGCTGCATAGATTACTCCAAAGGCAGCCAAGTCGACGGCCTACGCGCCCTCAGATGAGGTTCTCACCCAAGTTCTTGCCGCCGAGGACGTGCATATGGAAATGCATGACGGTCTGACCGGCGTTGACGCCCTTGTTGGAGATGACGCGGAAACCGTCCTCCAAGCCCTTGGCCTTAGCGACCTCCTGGATGGCGTGAGCCATGGCGCCCATGGTCTCGGCAGGCACATTATCGGCGATATCGCTGTAGTGCTTCTTGGGAATCACGAGAGTGTGGACCGGCGCCTGGGGGTTGAGGTCGTCGAAGGCGATGACTTGATCGTCCTCGTAAACGACGGTCGAGGGGATCTCGTGGTTGGCAATTTTGCAGAAGATGCAATCACACATGGTTGGTTCCTTTCTCGCAGACCAAGGTAATTATATTTGGTCGGGGTGGTTAGAACGAGAGGTTGTCGTCCGTGTTGGCGGCCTCGCCGTCGGCGAGCACGTCGTTGCCGTCGACGTCCTTAAGGAGCACCGAGACCTTCTGCTCGGCATCGGACAAGCGAGTACGCAGGCTCTTGAGGAGCTCTACGCCGCGGGTATAGCTCTCGAGCGACTCCTCGAGCTCCATATCGCCCGACTCCAGGCTGCGGATGATGAGCTCCAACTCCTGCGAAGCCTGCTTGTACGTAAGCTGCTCGACCGGGGTTTTCTCTGCCATATCTGTTTCCTTTCCTAAAGGTTTATCGCTATGAAACGCAGCCTACTCGACCGTATCGACCGTTGCTGCCACGTTGCCGTCTGCCATGCGTACGCGAATGGCGTCGCCCGGCTTAAAGGTCTTGGCGCTCATAGCCACGCCGTCAACGCTGTACGCGATGGAATAGCCGCGGGCAAGCACCTTGAGCGGCGACAGGGCATCGAGCGAGGCTGCCGTACGGCCCAGGTCGGACGCTGGCTTGTTGAGCATCGTGCGCCCCTGATGCTCCAGGCGAGAGCTCGCGAGCGTGAGCGCATGGCGCTTGCCATCGAGCCCCGAGGTGCTTGCAACCAGACGCTCGGGCAAGCGCTCAAAGTTGGAGCGAAATGTCCCGACCGAGCGTACTATGGCGCCCGACAGGCGATCGGCGGTCAGCGCAAGCTCCGATTCGCGACGCTCGACCATAAATGTGGGGTCGTTGAGGCACGGGCGGCACGCAGCCGCATCGAGCGCATCGCCCAGGCGAGCCGTATAGGTATCCCAGGCACGGCGACCGCGCTGATCGAGCATCTCCAGGTCGACCTGGGCCGACCCAATCATCGATGCCATCGCGGCACCCAGACGCTGATGGCGCGCCTCGAGCACATCGGCCAACTCCGTCATAGCCGGCGCCACCGATTCTGCCGCCGCCGTGGGCGTGGAGGCGCGGCGGTCGCTCACCATGTCGCAAATCGAGGTATCGGGCTCATGGCCGATACCGGTCACCACGGGCACGGGACAGGCAGCCACTGCACGGGCAAGCTCCTCGTCGTTGAAGGTCATGAGGTCCTCGAAGGAGCCGCCGCCGCGCACCAGCAAGATGCAGTCGGGCGCCGGCGTGATGGCGGCGGCACGGCGCAGGCCCTCGATAAGCTCGGCCGGCGCACCCTCGCCTTGAACCTTGGCGCCCACGCAGACAAGCTCGACGAGCGGATTGCGCCGACGCAATGTACGCTTGACGTCGTCGATTACCGCACCGGAAAGCGAGGTGACGACCGCCACGCGGGAGCAAAACACCGGGATGCGGCGCTTGCGCGCTTCGTCCATCAGGCCCTCGCGGCGTAGCTTTTCGGCCAGTTGCGCCACTTGTTGACGCAGCAGACCCTCCCCCGCCAGCGAAAACGAGCGAGCGACAAAGCTCATGCGGCCTGTGGCCTTATAGAGGTTGAAGCTGCCCTTAAAGCTCACCTGCATGCCGTCACGCAGATCGAAGGTACGCTTGAGATAGGCGCCCTTCCAGATGATGCAGTCGACGGCGGCCGAGTCGTCTTTAATCTGGAAGTAGCAGTGGCCGCTTCGGGCATTGGGACCACGAAAACCCGTGACCTCACCCAAAACGCTCAGCTGCGGAATGGCGTCGAGCGCGCCGGCGGCGATCTCCACCGCTTGGTTCACGCTGAGCTCCTTGCGCTCCTGATCGTCCGAACCGTCGAACTCGGCGGAAACGGTATTGCCGGTCAGATTCCAGCCTGCCACGCAGCCTCCTTTCGTCATCGTGCACAAGGGCTTCGGCCCTGCGCAAATTCAAGTCCAACACATAGTACAGCGCCGCGGGGACACGAATCCCCGCGGCGCCCAGCGACCCAATTTGTTATCGGTTGGAGTTTCTGTTGTAGCGAGCCATAAGATAGAGCAGCTGAATAATCGAGGTGAGCGCCGCAGCCACATAGGTAAGCGCGGCGGCCGTCAGCACCTTCTTGGCACCGTTGACCTGCTTGGAGCTCATACCCGACTGCTCAATATACGCCACGGCGCGCCGACTAGCATCAATCTCGACCGGCAGCGTAACCAGTTGGAACAGCACGCTAAACGAGAAGAAGATCAGCGCGAGGGCCGTGAGCCCGGCAATGTTCATAAATAGGCCCAAGAGCAACACGATGGTCCAGGTGTTCTGGGTAAAGTTGACGACCGGCACGAGGGCGGTGCGAACCTTCATCATGGCATAACCGCTTTGACGCTGGGCGGCATGGCCCGCCTCGTGGCAGGCAACGGCAACGCTTGCGACCGACCCGCCCGAACGGTTGGCATCCGAGAGATACAGGTTGTTGTCCTGCGGGTTGTAATGATCGGTGAGCTCACCAGCGACGCCCTTGATACCCACGGCGTTGCAGCCGTTGGCGTCGAGCATGCGGCGAGCGACCGTGGCGCCCGTGTCGCCGTCCGAGCGAACCTTGGACCAGGTTTTGTACGTCGAGTTGATATAGTTCTGTGCGGCAAGACCGATCACCGTGCAGACAAGAACAACCAGCAGGTACAGCGGGTCGATGCCAAAGCCGTATCCATAGTAATAAGGCATGCGAATTCCTCCGAATCGAGTTACACGTTGGAGGCATTTTACCCACTCGCCCAGCCAACGAGACACCATCGATGTTTTGGAGTTGATTTGCAAGTTCATCCGAACGCTTTGGTTTTGCTCTCGAACTCAGCCG
>NZ_QRTA01000025.1:0-524 GCF_003457875.1 Collinsella sp. AF28-5AC
GTTTAGGGCCAAGGCGTAAATGCCCCCGGGTGCGAGGCCGGCGAGGAGCATCGCGGTCCCCGCGGCGATTATCGAAAACACGATCTGGATAAGGCGCCGGAATTTGGGCACGGGCGCCTTTGCCGCCAGGGTCCCGGGCCTTGTGGCGCCGAGCACGAGTATCGACGAGAGAAGGAAGGGGATGAAGGGGAGGAAAGACGGCGCCGTGGCAATGGCGTAAGGCAGGAAGGAAAGGAATGGCAGGTCGTTTGCGGAGGCCGGGATATCCGTGATGCCGGAGCTGCTCAGGGCACGGCAATACGCGAGGTCTGCGTCATTGGTCTCTCGGTCTCCCACGATGGACCCGGATTGGAAGCCTTCGCCCATGAGCGCGTAGTAGCTCTCGGCAGAATCGAGAAAGGCGGCGTCGGTTTGAGCGGCAAGGGCGGCGTTCGCGTATCTTGCAAGCTCCGCGTCAGCTTGCTGCTCTGGCGATAGGTCTGTGCCGTTGGCCTGGGGCGCGCGCGTATTGAATGCGTCGACAA
>NZ_QRTA01000025.1:534-17764 GCF_003457875.1 Collinsella sp. AF28-5AC
GGCACGGCAATACGCGAGGTCTGCGTCATTGGTCTCTCGGTCTCCCACGATGGACCCGGATTGGAAGCCTTCGCCCATGAGCGCGTAGTAGCTCTCGGCAGAATCGAGAAAGGCGGCGTCGGTTTGAGCGGCAAGGGCGGCGTTCGCGTATCTTGCAAGCTCCGCGTCAGCTTGCTGCTCTGGCGATAGGTCTGTGCCGTTGGCCTGGGGCGCGCGCGTATTGAATGCGTCGACAAAGCTCTGCATGCCCTGCTTCATAAAGAAGGGCCCGTAGATGGGTGAATTGAACGCAATGGGGACGGAAAAGGCTGCAGCGAGAACGAGCGTACAAATCCATGCGGCCTTGTCTCTTAGGATCAGTTTGAGAAGAAGTCGACAGTACATTTGGAAGCACCTACGTTCCTCAAAGAATCGTTAGATTAAAAGTAACAGACCGGATGAAGATACGTGCGACGGGGGCGAGGCGAATGGCTGAGCGGTATCGATATGCGGGTTCAACGGTATCACATTGGCCACATAGATTTTTAACTTGCATTTCTACCCGCCCTTTTCGTAGAGTCGCCGATACGTACTTAGCGCACCCTCGGCGCGTCCGGCAGGCTTTGCGAAATGGGATCCAGGAGACTTCGGCGCAGCATCATCTTGCGGAATGCTTCTAATGAGCCTCCCATCCTTCAAAAACAGAATCTCATCGCACAGCCTATCGACCGAATCCAAGATGTGGGATGACATGATGATGCACGTACCAGAATCGGCCAGCTTCCTGAGAATCTCGGAATGCAAGTCCACCCTGCTGGGGTCGAGCGCGTTCATGGGCTCATCTAATAGAAGGTACCGCGCGCCCGTCGCATACGCAATCGCCAGGGTAAGCTGCTGCTTCATGCCCTGGCTCAGAGTGCGGATCCTCATCTTCGCGAACTCGCCTATCTGCGTTTGTTCCACTATCTCTTCGATATCGCGAGCATGCGGCCACATATCGCAAACCATCTTGAGGTGATCTTCCGCACGCAATCCGGGATACAGCAGCGTCCCCTCACCAGGTGCATAGAAGATCATAGAACGGACCTCTCTCGCACCCGTACCCTGCACCTCATCCAGAACGATGCTCCCGTCCACGCGAGGACCCGGCAAACCTGCCATCGCACGCAGCAACGTCGTCTTTCCATGCCCGTTCGGAGCGACGAGACCGTAGACCGTACCCGGGGCAAACTCAGCGTTCACCGAATCTACGAGCACCTTCTTTCCATAAGAGATCGTCAGCGTTTGAAGGTCAATCATCGAGATCATCCCCTTTCGATCTTTGGAACACTCAGGCGCACCATCAACGGAGATACGGCGCCCAAGACCACCAGCAGAGCGCCCGATGCGCCGACGACCTCTCCAAAAGGCATCGCGTTCGTCCCTCGCCCAAGGAACCCAATCGTCCCCACCTGGGAAGCGGAATCAAACGAGGCGAATGGAGCCAGCAGCGCGACGCCCATGCCCACGCTTTCAACATGAGCGCTCAACGAACCCAACACCAAGAGAACCGCGCAAACCATTCCGGTGACAACGGGGTTGCGGCTAATCGCTGCTGTCAACGCAGCGACGACGGAAATCACGCCGTATGCCATGACCAGCAACGGAATACTGCACAACACCGCCTCCCCCACCGTGGACGTTGTCGAAGCTCCCGCCCGAATGAGAGCGACGGGATACTCCGATCCACCCGCACCGTTCTTAATCACGGACACAACGACAGCGGGAACCATCGACACCAAAAGCAGCACCAAGCCAAGCAGGAGAGCCAGCGCAACAGCCGTCAGAAAACGCACATGCGCTGTTGCGGGGATCTGGAGAACCAGAAGGGAACGACACTGCAGGTGGGTGCACGCGAGCGATGTGACAACCACGGGCAACAGCAAAAATAAGGAGGGAAGCGCTGCCTGGAGATACGAAAGGAGGATTAATGGGGGCATCTTCGTACTTAACTCGTAAACCTTGGGGTCCGGCAAGCTCGCGATCGACTCAAGCAGAAGGGCGCGCGCCTCCGCACGAGAAGGAGTCTCCGGCTCGATTCCGATCGATTGCAGGAGAGTCGCATCTGCCGCGCCCAGCTCACCTCGAGCGCACTCGTACGTCGCAAGGCTTCGAAACCCCTCCGCAGGCATAGGCGCGTACACGAAACCCGAAAGAGCATCCCGCATGTCTTCCAGGGCCGCTTTGCCCTCGACGTCCATATTCGCAGCGTTCTGCTCTAGATACCGATCTATTGAACGGAGCTCCCCATCCCTATACCGAACAGCGGAAACGTTATCAGCGTCAGGAAACATCTCGACCAGAGCCGGGGCCAGCATCGTCGTCGACATTGCAATCGCGCATACGGCGAGGGTAGGAGAACGCAGGAGCAGTTTCCCCATCGTTCTTACGTATGCAACGGCGGAGGCACAAGCGCTCGAACGAGTTGCCGTTCTCGATGCAGTGAAGGAACCTCTCTCAAGACAAATCGGGGATATCGGGCACGCGCAGCCGCTCTTTCCAGCAACGCAAAGCAGGCTAATTGCCAGCACCTCGATCCCGATTGCGCATACGAGGGCAATCGCGCCACGCTCGAAGCAAAGTCCAGGCAGATTCACTATCTGCGTTGTCGGGTACGGGCTATAGGCGCCGACGGTCAACTCAGTGTTCGCATACGTAAGGGGATTCAACAGGGCGAACTCACGTAAAGCGATGGATCTTCCGTAATACCCGGGAACCATCGTCACCCCCATCAGGGCACATACGAACACGATTCCAAGCGTAGGGTTATTGGCAATCTTCACGGCAAGGTGAACGACAAGCGAGATGAACGCTGCCACCAAGAATTGCAAGATGGCCGTCTGCGCGAACACCAGCCAAGCCGGTTTGATAACCGGAGTCGCATATTGAATGTAGCCTATCGGATAGAACGGCGAGCCCGGGCCATTCTTCACAAGCGCGGCGATTATCCCTGGAAGATTGATGGCGAGGACGGCAAGCATTGCAAAAACACTCGCCCATACGCTCGATGCAACAAGTCTACCCAGCTCGCCCATCGGTGCCTGGATGATGAGCTTTTCACGTTTGTTAAGACGCGCGGCAAGGAACGAGACGGCAACGGCCGTTGCGACCCATAGCAAGTACTCCTTCGATCCGTCATAATAGGTGTACTCTCCATCCGATATCTGCAGAAACGGAAGTAGGGGAGAGAGCGGTGCCAAGATAAGACGTCCCGCGGCAAGAGGGTACAGAAGCGCGGGCATGCTTGATGAAGAGGTATAGACACCGTCCTCCCCCGCATTCACAAGCGCATCCGCATAGGATGCTGACAATTCCTGCTCAACACGGGTTATTCCCGACTCGAGGTATTCGACCCGTCCGTCGATGCCAGCCGCGCTCCTGAAGACGGGCAGAGCACAAAGAACCATCAACGCAACAACGACAACACAGAGCGACCTGGAGGAGAGAAGCGACCTAAAGATCGCCTTCGAGATTTTGAGCATATTCATCGCCAACCTTAACCTCATCCAGTCGGAACAGAGGGGCCGAACAAAATGCTCGGCGCTTATTACTTGCCGGCAAAGTCAATTTAACATAAACTGTTAAAAAGTAACCTGAGTTTTTTAAATTCTTCGGAGGTTATTATGAGTTCCGACAATCGCACTCCCCGGCTTCATTCCTTCCGCATCGCATGTGCGATAGCCTCTGCGAACCTTTGCGCCACCGCCATCGCACAAGTGGCGTTCTCCTTAAAGCCAGCAATCGAAGTGCTCGACAACCCTGTAATTGCAGACTCCCCCGCGTATCCAGCCCTTGCGATCTCGACATTGGTCCCTGCCGTCATCGGTATCGCTACGACCATCCTCAGCGCCGTTCTCGTGTGGACGATCAAGAGCGGAGACCCCTTCAAGAAAGGGTCTGCGACATGCTTGAAGGTGCTCGGCATTCTCTTCGTTGTTCAAGCTGCCACCAGCCTCTACGCCGGCTCACTCAAAACCTCCGTTTCGATGTTTGGCGACGAGGGGGCCGTCGGCGCCCAAGAGATCGCTTCATCATTCGATTGGACCTCTCTGGTTCTCGGCATCGTCCTGTTCATGCTTTCCCAGCTCTTCTTGTACGCCCGAGAGCTGTACCTCGACTCCGACGAGATTGCGTAAGGAAACGCCATGCCCGTAATTGTTCGCCTCGACAAGATCATGGCCGAGCGAAAGATTTCCTCGAACGAACTTGCCGAAAGGATTGGAACCACGCCCGTGAACCTGTCCCGTATTAAAAAAGGGCATATTCGCGGCATTCGCTTCAACACACTCGAGCAGCTATGCCTCGCCCTTCGTTGCCAACCCGGAGACCTTCTCGAAGTCATGAGCGAAGAGGATGCCCGAAAGGAGTTCGGACTCGATTGGTCCGCCGAGGATTAGAGGGCGGTCGTACTCGCCCTGCACACGGGGATGCGAATCGGCGAGGTCTGCGGCCTTCGGTGGTGCGATGTGGATTTCGAGACGGGCCTGATCTCGATCAGACACTCGGTGGCGTACGCGAAGGGAATGGGTTCGTTCATCAAGGACACCAAGACCCATGACGCCAGGGGTATCTCCATCGACCCGGTCGGCCTACTCCCCTTCCTGAAGGAGACCCACGAGATCGACTGCGGAAAGCTGCGCTTGCGCGGCCTTACCGGGGCGGTCGAGATCGGGGACTGCTACATCCTGTCGGAGCCGGGCGCGACCTTCGCGACGACAAGCTATATCCGCAGGGCGTTCAAGACGTTCTCGGAGACCAACGGCCTCATGGGCACCAACGACGAGCTGATCACGTTCCACGGCCTTCGCCACACGTTCGCAACGCAGTGGATCCGCCACGGCGGCGATATCAAGGCACTCCAATCGATCCTCGGCCACAAGGACGCCATGGCGACGCTCAACGTCTATGCCGACATCGAGCCCATCTCCAAAATCCATAACATGCTGCGCGCCACGCCGTGCCTTTGGCGCGGGCACCTCGGGCCGAGGGTCGATCCGGGTCCCATGTTCCAACAGAGGATCCAGGAGTCCATCGAGACGCTCCAGGCGTTCGGCTACGGCATCACCGAGCCGGACGACCGAAATATCGCCATACGCGACGTGAAGACGAACAGTTGGCTCTAGCTCACCGAGTACGCGGCAGTGCTGGGCCCATCCCAACTGAGGTCACGGTGGTCCGATAGGAGCGCCGCCCGCGGCATGCGCCGCGGAGCGGTATCCCCTACCGAAGGGCGGGGATGCCCTCCGCTTCCAGTTCGGAATCAGCCGTCGGAGGCGTTCGGCTGACTGCGGGAACGGCCTGTCCGCTCAATGTGTTCGGCTGAGATCGGAAATCAACCCAACACGAGCCGGACACGCGCCAGACGGCTCTTCCCCGTACGGCCTTCCCCCTTACGCTCATGTTGCAGGCATGTAACGCCGCAGCGAGCGCGCCTTTTTTGCGCCAGACAGGTACAATGATGAACACTGTACCGTAGCGGAGCGCCCCGCGCGCGCCGCAATCACGCGAAAGGGTTTCCCATGGCCGAGATCTCGTCCTCCCGTATCGTCATCACCGTCCTTGGCAAGAACCGCCCCGGCATCGTCGCCGGCGTCACCCGTGTCCTAGGCGAGGCCAACGTCGACATCCGCGACATCACGCAGTCCATTATCGAGGACATCTTCACCATGACCATGCTGGCCGATACCGCCGAGTCCAAGCTCGACTTCGCCGAGCTGCAGAAGGCGCTGGCCGAGGCCGGCGAGCTTTCGGGCGTCAACGTGTCCATCCAGCGCGAGGACGTCTTCAACTTTATGTACCGCCTGTAGCGAGCAAGCCGCTGGGGATAGCCTGACGCGCGCATGCCCATGCAAGTCACCCCGATGCGGCCCGGAGAGGAGCGCGCATGGCCTACGACGCCAAGAAAATCTATTACCGCTTCGACGACCACCTGAGCCGCCTGGTCTTGGATTACGAAGCAAGCCGCCAGATTTCGCCCGAAAGCGAAAATCTCTACTATGGCCTGCCGACTGACCCTTATGACGAGGGCCTATTTGTTGAGCACAATGTCAAGCGCGGCCTGCGCAATGCCGACGGCTCGGGCGTGGTCGCGGGCCTCACTCGCATCTCGGATGTGCACGGCTACAACAAGGTCGACGGAAAGGTCGTGCCCGATCAGGGCAAGCTCACGCTTCGCGGCTACAGCATCGAGGATCTGGTCAACAATGCCCAGGCCGAGAATCGCTACGGCTACGAGGAAGTCGCCTATCTGCTTATCACGGGTTCGCTGCCCAACAAGGAAGAGCTCGACGGCTTTTGCGAGCGCCTGGGCGCCTTTAGACATCTGAGCGACGAATACGTCAAAGAGTTCCCTATGACCACGGTGTCGTCGAGCATCATGAACGTGCTCCAGCGCGCCGTGCTGCTGCTCTACGCCTTCGATGCCGAACCAGACGTGATCACGCCCGAGCACGAAATCGACGTCGCCATTTCCATGCTCGCACGTCTCCCGCGCATCGCCGCCTTCGCACACATGGCCTCGATCGCCAAGCTTCGCGGCTCCGAGGTTCACGTGCCGCACCCCACACCCGGCCTCTCCACCGCCGAGACCATCCTGCAGGTGTTGCGTGGCGGCATGGCATTCACCCGCGACGAAGCCATGCTGCTCGACGTGATGCTCATGCTGCATGCCGAGCACGGCGGCGGCAACAACTCCACGTTCGCCTGCCGTGTGCTGTCCTCCTCGGCCACCGACCCGTATTCCGCCTACGCCGCGGCCATCGGCTCGCTCAAGGGCCCGCGCCACGGCGGCGCCAACGCCAAGGTCGTGTCCATGCACGAGGACATCCGTGCGCATGTCTCCAATTGGGAGGACGAGGACGAGGTCGCGGCCTACCTGGGCAAGATTCTCGACAAGCAGGCCTTCGACGGCACGGGTCTCATCTACGGTATGGGCCACGCCGTCTACACGCTGAGCGACCCACGCGCCGAGGTGTGCCGCCGTTACGCGCGCTCGCTGGCAGCCAAGAAGAACTTGGGCGAAGAGTTCGCACTCATCGAGCGCATCGAGCGCCTGGCACCCCAGGTCATGCGCGACCACGGCATGACCAAGCCCATCTGCGCCAACATCGACCTGTACACGGGCTTTATCTACAAGATGCTCGGCGTGCCCGAGACGCTCTTTACGCCGCTATTCGCCGTCGCCCGCATGGCCGGCTGGTCGGCACACCGCATGGAAGAGCTCTTCTGCGCGCACCGTATCATCCGCCCCGCCTATCGTCCGGTGATCGAGCCGCTGGAGTATAAGCCGCTCGCCGACCGCTAGGACGCGGACCGTTATAGAACTCGAGCGTGGCCAGGGTATCACCGCCCTCGGCCACGCTTTTTATGCCAGCAGAAAGGGCTGCATCGAATGATTGTTTTTTCCGATATGGATGGAACGCTGTTGACGAGTGACAAGCAGATGAGCGACGCCACCTGGGCGATGCTCGACGAGCTCGCACGTCGCGGCATTGAGTTTGTACCGTGCACGGGACGTCCGCTGTCGGGCATCTTTGAGCCCATCCTCGCCCATCCCGCCGTGCACTATGCCGTCTGTGCCAATGGCGCCAGCGTCTGGCAGCTCGACGACGGTGTGCCCACCGATGTCTCGCGCGCCACGCGCATCTTGAGCCGTCCGCTCGATTGCGGCATCGCCCATCGCATCCATCGCATCGCCGCCGGCCACGATGTGACTTTCGATATCTTCGCGGATGGGCAGTGCTTCCTCCCCCGCCCGCTCTACACGCGCCTGGATGAGTTCTGCGGCGGCGACCCCCACATCGCGGCTTCACTCAAGCGCACACGAACACCGATCGACATGGATATCGACAGCAAGATCGACGAGGTCGAGACGCTCGAACGCATCGCCATGTACTGGCACGACCCGGCCGATCGCGACGCCATCGCGGCAGAGCTCGACACGCTCGGAGGCATTGAGGTCACGCGTTCGTACGCCATGAATATCGAGGTCATGGGCGAGGGCGCCACCAAGGGAACGGCCCTCACGTGGCTATGCGAGCACCTGGGCGAGCGCCTCGCCGACGCCTGGGCGTTCGGCGACAACATCAACGACATCCCCATGCTGCAGGCAGCGGGCCACGGCATGGCCATGATCAACGGCGAACCCGAAGACCGCGAGGCCGCCGACGCCATCACCGAATACGACAACGACCACGACGGCGTCGCCCGCACCATCATGGCCGCCCTCGCCTAGCAGCAGCAACCCGGTAGTCATTGGGGACGTTCTTAAATGGCTAGTCGCTGGCGGCACTCATTTAAGTCTGTCCCCAATGAGTGGTTTCACTCACTTAAGTCTGTCCCCAACTGCCGGCGCATAAGGAATGTCCCCAACTACCGGTCTAGCAGAGACTCTCCAGCACGCGACGGAGCTCCTGCTGAACGGCGTGGTCGCGGTTGCACCCCACCACGCGATCGGCGACTGCCTTGAGCGCGGGGCGCGCGTTTTCCATCGCGCAGCCCGTGCCGACAAAGCGAATGATCTCGTAGTCGTTCATCGAGTCGCCAAACGCCATGACCTCGTCGCGTTCGACGCCATAGTGCTCCATGAGCTGCGCGATGCCCGAGGCCTTCGACACACCGGGCTGCATGGCATCAATCCACGCGTTGCCCGAAGGCGCAAAAGAGAACAGGTCTCCCAGCTCGCGCTGCAACACGTAGGCGTTGTCCATCACGTTGCCGTCATCGCAGATAATCGATGCCTTGATGATATTCACATGCGGATCGGGCAGTCCCCAAATGCGTTCGGCGTTGGGCAGATCTTTGTCAATCTCGCGGACAAATTTGTCCTCGTCGTCGAGCAAAAAGGACTTGGTGCGATCAAAGAGCGCCAGATGCATGTTAGGAAACATCTTGACCGTGCGCGCGAGCTTGCGGACGGCGAGATGAGAATATACCTCGCGATCGACCTCGACCCCTTCTGCATAGACCTGCGCACCATTCGCCGCGACAAAGTCCATTTTGTCGACCACGGGCGCAAAGAACTCGCATAGGCGGTCGTAACGGCGGCCCGAGGACGCAGCAAAGTACACGCCGCGCTCGCGCAGGGCCTCAATCAGCTCATATGTCTCGGGCGGTACCTGGCTATTCTCATCAAGCAACGTGCCGTCCATATCGGATGCAATCAGTTTAAACATAGAAAAGCTCCCTTCGGGCTTGTTGGAATCGAACGTGTATCCAATTCCAACGTACCCAAAGGGAGCTCAGGTAAGACTCCGCGGGCGCAAACGTTACAAGGACCTGGCAAATAGCTCACGCGCGCCGGATGTCCCACAGCCGCAGCGTCAGGCGACACGCCAAAGAGTGTCGCAGGCGACTAGCCGTTTAAGAACGTCCCCGATGACTAGTCGGCGTAGGTGAAGGTCGTGACGTCGAACATGCCCTCGGGGCGGATGCGGAGCGTCGGGATCACCGGCAGGGGCAGGAAGATGATGCCCATGATGGGGTCGAGCGGCGGCTCAATACCCATAGCGCGCGCCTTGACCATAAAGTCGTCGTGCTGCGCGGCGACATCCTCGGCCGTGCCTTCGCTCATCAGACCGCCGAGCGCCAGCGGAATGCGCGCCACGACCTCGCCGTTGCGCACCAGCACGTGACCACCCTGGCCCACAGCCTCAACAGCCGCCATCATATCGGCAGCGTTATCACCCACGACGCACACGTTGTGCGAGTCGTGGCCGATTGTGGAGGCAATGGCGCCACCGGTGATGGTGAAGCCACGCACCCAGCCGCGACCGATATGCTTGCCGACCAGGCCCAGGCCAGCGGGGCCATCGCCGTCGGCGCCCTCGGCCTGCAACGACACGCCGCGGCCATGGCGCTCAATCAGCATAATGCGACGCAGGCCCTCGGCGCTCTCGGGGCGAACCATACCCGTGATGGCCTTACCCGGCACCACGTCGATCACGGCCTCGCCCGGCTTAAAGGCATAGTCGAATACGTCGAGCGAAAGCTTCGGCAGCTTAACGGAGGCGCGCAGCTCGTCGGCAAGGGCTGCGACCTCGGCCATCTCGGGTGCAATCTCGCCCACAAAGGTGCCGTCCTGCGCCACCAGAGCACCGGCGGCGTATACGCGATGCGGAGCCGTGGCAAACGTCAGGTCATTGAGCACCAGCAGGTCGGCACGCTTGCCCGGGGCGATGGCGCCACGCAGTTCGTGCGGGTCGCGGCAGCCGTGATCCAGGCCAAACGCCTCAGCCGTGGAAAGGGACGCCATGGAGATGGCGACCACCGGGTCGATGCCGGCCTCGATAGCCACGCGGCAGGCGTTGTCGATCATACCGGTCGAAAGCGCGTCGGAGGGAGCACGGTCGTCGGTCGCAAAGCAGCAGCGGCGGGCACGGGCAGGATTTTCCAGCAGCATCGGAGACAGGTTGGCCAGGTCATGGCTGCACGTGCCTTCGCGCAGCATCACATACATGCCGCGGGACAGCTTGTCGAGTGCCTCCTCGGGAATCGTCGACTCATGGTCGGCGATAATACCTGCTGCGGCATAGGCGTTGAGGTCCTTGCCGGCAACGAGCGGCGCGTGACCGTCAACCTGCTTGGACGGCGTCTGGTTGGCAGCGTCAATGCGAGCACAGGTCTCGGGATCGGCCATAAAGACGCCCGGCAGATTCATCATCTCGCCCAGGCCGAAGACATCGCCCGGATGCTCGGCAAAAAACGCCTGCATATCAGCAGCGGTGATGACGGCACCGGCCTGCTCGTCGGGCAGCGCGGGCACGCACGAGGGCATCATGTACTTGATGGAAATAGGAGCGCGACGACCGTCCTCGATCATAAAGCGCAGGCCGTCCAGGCCGGAAACATTAGCGATCTCGTGGCTGTCGGCAATAGCGGTGGTGGTACCGCGCGTCGCCGCCATGCGCGCATACTCGGCAGGGCGGATGTTCGAAGACTCGATATGCAAGTGTCCGTCAATAAAACCGGGGGCAAGATAGCGGCCCTGGCAATCGATGACCTCGGCAGCCTCATACGTACCGGCGGCATCGTCGCGACCGTCGTAGAGCACACCGACGATCACGCCATCCTTGACGGCAACGCTACCGGGCGCCACGCGCTGGCCGTACACATCGACAATCTGTGCGTTGGCAAACAGCGTGTCAACGGGCACACGACCCTCGGCGGCCTCGATCACAGATCTCATGACCTCAACGGACATACATACTCCTTTAACCGTAGAAAAAAGCTGCGGAGCGGACAGGCCTTCACCGCAGCAAACCAATAGCCATTGTATGCCCAAAAGGAGGCCGCCGATAACACCCCTTCCGCTTAACGGCACTGCCAAATGATCCCTTGGGGACGGAGGAAAACGGATCACCGGGCCAAACCGACCCCCTCGGTGATCCGTTTTCCTCCGTCCCCAAGGGATCATCTAAAAAGGCCGCAGTCGGGAATCCCGGCTGCGGCCTTGTTGCACCTGTAAGGTCAACTTGCCCGTTAGACCAACTTGAAGCCCTTGCGCTTGCCTACGGAGAGGGTATCGCCCAGCTTGAGGGCACTGGGGTCGATGTTGTAGCTCTTGGGAGCCACGGCCTTGCCGTTGATCTTGACGCCGCCGCCGTCGATGTCGCGACGGGCCTGGCCGGCGCTGGCCGAAAGGCCCAGGTCCTTGAGCAGGCCGGCGAGGTAGATCTGGCCCTCGTCGTTAACAGTCAGCTCAACATGCTTCTCGGGGAAGTCGGCGAGCTGGCCCTCCTTGAACACGCGGTCGAACTCGGCCTGGGCCTCGTCGCCGGCACCGGCGCCGTGGTAGGTGTCGCACAGGTCGCGACCCAGAGCGCGCTTGAGCTCATAGGGATCGGCAGAGCCGTCGGCCAGAGCAGCGTCGATCTTGTCGACCTCGGCCGGGGTGAGCGAGCTCGCCAGGCGGTAGTACTTGCCGATCATCTCGTCGGGGATGG
The DNA here is from genome assembly GCF_003457875.1 of Collinsella sp. AF28-5AC. Taxonomy (NCBI): domain Bacteria; kingdom Bacillati; phylum Actinomycetota; class Coriobacteriia; order Coriobacteriales; family Coriobacteriaceae; genus Collinsella; species Collinsella sp. AF28-5AC. Next base: position 12,495 of record NZ_QRTA01000025.1, read on the forward strand.
ACATGGTCTTGCCGAACATATCCTTGGGCGCGTCGGTCAGGCCGATGTAGTTACCGTAGGACTTGGACATCTTACGGACGCCATCGGTGCCCTCGAGCAGCGGCATGGTGAGCGCGATCTGCGGCTCCATGCCCATCTTCTCCATGAGCTCACGGCCGGCGAGCAGGTTGAAAAGCTGGTCGGTACCGCCCATCTCCACGTCAGCCTTAATCATGACCGAATCGTATGCCTGCATCACGGGATACAGGAACTCGTGCAGGGCGATCGGCGTCTGGGACTGGTAGCGCTTGGTAAAGTCATCGCGCTCAAGAATGCGGGCGACGGTGAACTTGGAGCACACCTGCAGCAGACCGGCCAGATCCATCGACAAGATCCAGTCGCCGTTGTGCACGATGGTGGTCTTCTCGGGGTCCAGGATCTTCATGGCCTGGCTCACGTAGGTCTCGGCGTTAGCCTCGATCTGCTCCTGAGAAAGCTGCGGGCGGGTGGAATTCTTGCCCGAGGGGTCGCCGATCAGTGCGGTACCGTTGCCGATGATGAGGGTGACGTTGTGGCCCAGGTCCTGGAACTGACGCATCTTGCGCAGCGGCACGGCGTGGCCCAGGTGCAGGTCGGGGCTGGTGGGATCGACGCCGAGCTTGATGTTGAGGGGCTCGCCCTTCTCAAGCTTCTTGCGAAGGTCGGCCTCGGGGACGATCTTCGCAGCGCCCGAGGTGATGATACGCATTTGCTCGTCAACAGACAGCATTGGGTATCCTCCTTTTGCTATAGCACCCTCGCCGAAAACGGCGGTGCTGGAAGTCCATAAACTCTCATATGATAACAAACTGACGCGACGCAGCACCTACGACAGGAAAATCCTCGTCCTGCCGCATGCGTCGATGGCAACTGGCAGACGTGTACCGTCACGCTCGACCAGATAGCGCACCTGCCGACGACGCAAGCAGTCGCGGCAACGGACCTGTCCCGTCGCATCGGTGGCACAGACGCCCTCGGCGGTCAGCAGGCAGTGCTCGCACACCATAAGCTCGGGACGGGCGGCGTCGACCGGACCCAAGACGCCGGGTTCAGCGGCCAGTTCGGCAATACGCTCCGCATCATTGCCGAGCAACTCGGCCGGCAAGTACACCCGCCCCGCACCGAGTCCGCGCAGCCAGGTAAGCGTGGCCCGATTCGCGCAGAACACCGGCGCCGCCACGTCAAACGTCACGCCCAGCTCGCGAGCGATCACCACCTGTCCCAGGCTGCGGCAGACGACACGCCTGGCACGCTGCATCAGTGAGCGGGTCCAGTCAGCGTCACCCGTGCGGCACACTTCGTCAAGCACCACAACGGCGTCGGACAAATCGAGTTCTCCGCGCGGGTCGGCATCCATCAGCTGCCAAGCAAAAACCATGCGAGCGGGAACCGCGCACTCCACCAACTCCGTCGACGCACCGCCATCCACCGCAACGCCCTCAAAGGGCAGCACCTCAACGGCACGCGCAACGGGCGCAATCGCATCCGCCTCGGCCCGCATGCGCTCCAACACCGCCGCCGTCTGATCCAACACGCCGGCGCTGCGAATCAGGTATACCTCGCAGCCCGCGTCCACCTTACGCTTGCAATGCACGACGACGCGCTTCCCCGCTGCGGCATCCACCGGGCAGGGCACCTGCGGCCAGCGCTTGGGCACATCGGGACGCGCGTCGACACCCGGATAGAACCGAATCTCGAGCGTGTCACCCGCCGCCACGGCGGCGTCGAGCTCAACGGTCACCTCTTCGTGGCCCACAGCGACCAAACGCCCCACGCGCACGCCCTGGTTAATTGCGCGCTCAAAGCTCATCAGCTCGGCACCCGAACGCCCTCGCAGGTACGTATCGGTAAACCCACGGTTAAACGACCTCCCCAGCTCGCGTTCAAGCTCTTCCACGGCGTCGGGGTCCCACGCGCCGTCGCGCAGCATATCGAGTGCCCGGCGCCACACCCGCACCACGTTGAATACGTAATCGGGGTTCTTCATGCGCCCCTCGATCTTGAGCGACGCCACGCCGGCATCTACAAGCTCGGGCAGATGTGCAATACCCAGATAGTCGCGCGGGCACAGCAGGCGATCTCCCTCGACGGCGACAACGCTCTGTCCCGCCTCGTCCACCAGGTCGTACGCCAGACGGCACGGCTGCGTGCAGTCGCCGCGCATCGCCGAGCGCCCACGCCGCAGGGCCGAAAACTCGCACGCCCCCGAATAGCCGATGCAAATCGCACCGTGGCAGAATACCTCGATGGGCACGCCCGTGGCACATAGCGCCGCAATCTCGTCGACCGCCAGCTCGCGTGCCGTCGTCACGCGCTCGACTCCCAGCTCATCGGCGGCAAGCCGCACGGCGCCTTCGCTATGAACGCCCGCCTGCGTGGACAGGTGAATCTCGACCCCGGGAATCGCCGCGCGCAGCGCGCAGGCCAACCCGGCATCGGCGACAATCAGAGCATCGGCGCCCAGCTCCAGTGCATGAGCTCCCAACGCCACCGCGTCGGACAACTCATCGTCAAACACGAACACGTTGAGCGTTACGTACACACGCACGCCATGAGCATGCGCCACGGCACAACCGCGCGCAAACTCGTCATCCGTAAAGCCATGAGCGCTCACACGGGCGTTAAAGCCGCCCAACCCCGCATAGATGGCATCGGCGCCCGCGGCGATGGCCGCAAGCATCTGGTCGAGCCCGCCCGCCGGCGCCAGCAGCTCGGGCAGCGCCGCACCGGCAGCATCCAATCCAGTCTTGTGTTGTCCGCTCGGCCCCATCGTCCGAATCGCCATCGACAAACTCCTTACCAAGGTATGCATTCACTCTGAAAAATGCCGTCTTCCAGCATACACGAGGCCTCGCGCGCCCCGTTTGGTTTATCGTGTAATAACTTATGTCCATCCTGCCCCGACGGCACATCCGCCGTCCGGCACGACATACCTGGAGGTCAATATATGGGTCCTCGCCAACGACAGGGACGCAGCCGTTCAAAGACGCATGCCCTGCCCATAATCCTGCTCTCGTTTTTGGGCTTTTTGCTTATCGCGGGCGTGGCATTTGGCATCGGCATGGTCGGCAACGTCAACCGCTGGCTGTCCGATCTGCCCGACTACACCGACGCCAACGCGTATCTGGTGAGCGAGCCCACCGAGATCGTCGACTGCAACGGCAACAAGATCGCGAGCTTCTACACGCAAAACCGCAAGTCCATCACCAAGGACGAGGTCTCCCCCTACGTGCTGCAGGGCACCGTTGACGTCGAGGACGAGCGCTTCTACGAGCACGGCGGTATCGACCTGTGGGGTATCGCGCGTGCTGCGGTGGCAACCCTCGGCGGCGGGCACGAAGGCGCCTCGACTATCACCCAGCAGCTGGTGCGCAACACCATCCTGCAGGAGGAGCAGTTCGACTCGACCATCGAGCGTAAGGTGCGCGAGGCCTACATCGCCATCAAGATGGAGGACATGTACTCCAAAGACGAGATCCTCATGATGTACCTCAACACCATCTATTACGGCCACGGCGCCTACGGCATCGAGGCCGCAGCCGAGACCTACCTGTCCAAGAGCGCCGCCGACCTCACCCTGAGCGAAGCCGCGCTGCTCATCGGCCTTCCCAACTCGCCTTCGCAGTACGACCCCACGGTCAATCCCGACCTGGCGCTGTCTCGCCGCAACAAGGTCCTCGACAACATGCTGCGCCTGGGCCACATCACCCAGGAGGAGCACGATGCCGCACAGGCCGAGCCCATCACCCTCAACGTGACCGAGATTTCGGGCAGCGGCGTCGACGTATACTCACAGCCCTACTTTGTCGCCTATGTTAAGCAGCTGCTGGAGCAGGAGTTCTCGACCGACGTGCTATTTAAGGGCGGCCTGACCGTCAAGACCACCATCGACCCCACGATGCAGCAGGTGGCAGAGAATGCCGTCCGCGAGCAGCTCGACACGCTTTCACTCGACGGCCTGGACATGGGCATGGTCGTCGTCGACCCCAAGACCGGCTACATCAAGTGCATGGTGGGCGGCTACGACTACAACGCCGACGAGAACCACGTAAACCATGCCACGGCCAAGCGTCCCGTCGGCTCCACCTTCAAGGCCTTTACACTGGCAACTGCCATCCAAAACGGCATGAACCCCAACGTCACCCTCAACTGCAACTCGCCGCTCAAGGCCAAGGGCACCACGACCGAGGTCCAAAACTACGCCAACCATAGCTATGGCAACATCACGCTTAAGCAGGCGACGGCATACTCCTCCAACACCGGCTACATCCAGGTGGCGGAAGCCGTCGGCAACAGCAAGATCATCTCGCTCGTCAAAAAGCTCGGCATCGATCCCGCCAAGGACAACATCGAGGACGTTCCCGTCATGACGCTCGGCACCGGCTCGATCTCGCCGCTCGAGATGGCCGCCGCCTACGCGACGTTTGCCAACGGCGGCTACTATCGCCAGCCGATCGCCATCACCGAGATTGACTCTCGTACCGGTTCGGTGCTGTACCAGCACACCGACAATCCCTCACAGGTACTTACCGAGGGCGAGGCCGCCGCGGTCACCGATGTTCTGTCCGGCGTCATGAAGGGCGGCGGTACGGGTGCTGCCGGCGCCCTGAGCGTCAACCAGCCCTATGCCGGCAAGACGGGCACCACCGACAACACCACCAACCTGTGGTTCTGCGGCTATACCCCGCAGCTGGCGTGCGCCCTGTGGACCGGCTATTCCGCGGGCGAGATTCCCATCCAAAAATACGGCACAGACCTGCTGGGCGACAGCACCAACCTGCCTGTCTTTAAGCGGTTTATGAACACCGTTCTGACCGGTACCGAGCGCGAGGAGTTTGCGACCGGAACGGCGCCCACCTACAAGAACAACAGCGTCTGGAAGTTCTACGGCACCAACAACGCCAAGAAGACGGAGAACGACGACAAGGACGAGAACGAGGACGAAGAGGAAACTACCACAACGACTACCACGACGACCACGACCACCGAGACCACGGGTGGCGACACCACCGGCGGCACCGGTACGACCGGTGGCTCGACGGGCGGCTCAACTGGTGGTTCGACCGGCGGCGATGGCGGCACGCCTACGCCTACGCCTACGCCTACGCCTACGCCCACTCCCGACCCCTCGCCCACGCCTGACGATACGGTCGGCTAGAAATCATCCGGCCATAAGCAACAAGGCCCCCGAGCAGCTTATGAACTGCGCCCCAATTCTTGGACGGGCTAATAAGCGGCCTACGCCGCACATA
>NZ_QRTA01000026.1:0-232 GCF_003457875.1 Collinsella sp. AF28-5AC
CGCCGAGCACGCGCGCTCGCGCGTGGCGGTCTCCTGCGACGTCGCGGGCGGGCGCCTCGTCATCGAGGTGGCCGACGACGGACCGGGCTTCTCTCCCGCCGCCCTCGAACGCGGCTGTGAGCGCCTCTTCACAGACGACTCCTCCCGCTCCTCGCGCGACGGAGGGCGCCACTACGGGCTCGGCCTCCACGCCGCCTCCGAGGCCGCGAGCGCCCACGGGGGCTCCGTCTCG
>NZ_QRTA01000026.1:242-7059 GCF_003457875.1 Collinsella sp. AF28-5AC
CGCGAGCGCCCACGGGGGCTCCGTCTCGCTCGCCAACAGCCCCTCGGGCGGCGCGGTGGCCACCATCGCGGTCCCCCTGTGCGGGATCTGACGAATCAGGCCCTCACACCGGCGTGCCTCGCAATCAAACGCTTCCCAGATAATAATGCCCGTTGCAGGGATCGCCCTGTCTAGTCGCCGCCCATGTGCATGAGCATGCCAGCGATGCGAGTCGCCATCTCGTCCGCCGCTGCACGGATGTTGGCGACCCAGGACGCAAGGCCGGCCTGATCGGATGCCTCCGCTTCAAGCACGTCGCAGTTCGCGGTCACCGCCATGAGCGGGGTGACGAGGTCGTGCGAGGCGGTGCAAACGAACGCGCGCTCCCGCGCCTCGGCTCCCCCACCGGTCGCATGGCGCGTCCCGTTGCCGACCACGCCACGGTGAGCCCCCAAAAAGCCGAAGCGATCGGCGTCACTCGCTTCGCTAAATCAACTTTATGGGATGACGGATCACGGTCTTGAGCTTCTCCGGCGCGCACTTGCGCGGGTCGGAGAGGTAAATCTCGTGATGCAGACGGGCTTCGGAGAAGTCGGGGGCGTAGCCCCGTTCCGCCGCGAATGTGCGCATGGCGTCTATGGTCGCCGGCTCGTCGTCGTAAGGCCCGGTATGCATGCACTGAACGCAAAGGCCCTCGTCGACCCTCAGCAGCTCGACCGCCGAGAAGTCCAGCTTCTTCTTGGCGGCAGCTTCCGAAACTGCCCAGTCGAAGTCCTCGCGAGTGACGAAATCGGGCAGACGGATGCACGAGATGAAGTTGAAGTCATCCTTCCGCGCATAATCAATCTCGCCATCGGTGCGGTCTTGCCACCAGAAGCCCTCGAGCGGAGGCACGACGAAGTCGAAATAGCCTTCGATCTCTCGCGGGCTCTTCTTCGACATCTTGATGGTATAAGCGACGCCGTAGAGCAGCGGCAACGCGTTCTGGTACTCGCCGCCTTCGGCATTGGGATTGCCCTTGCCCCGCACGGCGACGTAGCTCATAGGCGGAACGGTTACGATGCTCGGCTTGCCGGACGGCCTGTAGAGCTCCCTGAACTCCTTCTTGAAATCGTATGCCATCGCAACAAACCTCCCTGAGCTTGGGTTTCCATCGATATCCGACCAAATATAGCAATGGGCGCGGCTTCGGAAGAGGCCGCGCCCATTGCAGGATATTATAACACAGAATCGAACGTCTGTTCTATTCCCACTCGATGGCGTCGGTTCTGCCGTCCCGTCATTCCAGTTGCATCCAGTTTTCGGCATCGACACGGAACGCGTGCCGCCGAATGACGCGATGTCGCGTTTCGTCGGCTTCGGGGACAAAAGTTGGGACAACCTCAAAAACTTTTTTCAAACTCAGGGCTTTGAGTTTTTGTTTTTGTCCCAAAGTGCGCGGCGGGTCGCCTTTGGAGGCTCAATGGCGCCGAAAACGCCCGTTTTGAAACTCAACCGCCCTTTTGCCTGCAAGCCGCCAGCTGCAATCGCAAGTGAATTAACGCGGGTGGCTTGCGCGCCATTTGCAAAACCCCAGGTCGCAGGTCTTTGCCATTCGTGAACAAAGTGAGTAGTCTCAGGTGGCTTGCTTATGAGTTGGCGAACGGGCCTTCAGGATTCAGGGCAAACATGCTGGTAGAATAGGATTCTCAAATCAATGACAGGAGACCGAGCATGGCCGAACCCCACGATAGGAAGCCGATCCTCACGATCGAGCAGCAGATAGAGCACCTCAAGCAGAAGGGCGTAGCCTTCGAGCTGTGTTCCGAGGAAGAGGCCGCGGACTACCTGCGCGACAAGTGCAACTTCTTCAAGCTCGCATCCTACCGCAAACTCTTCTCGAAATACGAGGGAGGCCCGCGCGACGGCCGCTACGTAGACCTCGACTTCGGCCAGCTGCGCCTGCTCGCGGCGCTCGACCAGGAGCTGCGCCACGCCCTGCTCGGCATGACGCTCGACATCGAGCACTTCCAGAAGGTGACACTGCTTCGCGAGATGGAGGACCGCGGAGAGGACGGCTACGCCATCGTGGCCGACTACATGGCATCGCTTACCGCTGCAAACAGGGAGTACCGCCTGCGCGAGCTCAAGATGAGCGGCCGCAGCCCCTACAGCTCGAGCCTCTACGCGAAGTACTCCGGCGACATGCCCGCCTGGGCCTTCCTTGAGCTCACCTCGTTCGGCACCCTCATCGACTTCGTGCGCTTCTGCGCCAGGCGATGGGGCGACAGGCGCCTCGAGGCCTCCCACTACGACCTCAAGCGCGTGAAGTCCGTCCGCAACTGCGCCGCGCACGGCTCGTGCCTGATCAACTGCTTCGCCGAGAGGGGCGCCGCCCGGGGCTCGGCGTCCAGCGGCGTCTCCCGAAGGGTCGCCGCCGTGGGAATTCCCAAGGCGACCAGGAGGAAGTGGATGGGGAACACGGCCATGCAGGAGGTCGCGACCGTGCTCGTGGCGCACTCCGGCTTGGTACCCGAGGGCTCCTCGCGCTCGCGCGCCGCATCCGAGCTCGCCGAGATGTTCGCCAGGGCCGACGGCGAAACCGAGGCGCTGCCCGACAAGGGGCCCGACGCCGCAGCTCGCTCCGCGCTCGAATTCCTTCGCAGGTTGACAGAATCGCTCGGGTTGGTAGAATAGCCTGCAGATAGCAAAACCTTCACGGTTTTAGGGGCGGACTTGCGCAAGCGACTCTGCCCTATTTTTATATTCACCCGCTATAGGAGACGGGTGATACCTGGGTCAATGACAGAACTGAGAAGCCCGGAATAATGGAGCCAGTTAGAAACCCTCGGGTTTGCGGGGCGGGATCGTGAGAGCGATTCTGCCCTATTTTTTTCCTCCGTCTGCTCCAAATCAAGTAGTTCGAAGATAGCCTGTAGGTGTCCTCGTGGGCGCCTTTTATTTTCAGGGAATCGGCCGCTTCATGAACGAGCGACCGGCTTGACCTAGATCGAACCGCCTTCATCTCCGTCTAGGCACCGGCAATCAACATCGTGAATCCGCGCGTGCTACAATGCGGGCACCAGAGATGAAAACACAGTCCCCGTCGGGTAGTCGTGGGCGTGCGGGAGTCCGCATCAGTAACCTGCCTCCTTGGTTGTCCCTTCTCTGCATGGTCATCTACATAAAGGAGGAACCAGCCATGCAGATCAGCGTGTCGTCCACCCTGACCGTATATCACGACGGCCAATTCTGGGTCGGGCTGGCGGAGCACGTCGAGGACGGCAGATACGGCGCCGCCCGCATCGTCTTCGGCGCGGAGCCGTCCAATGAGGAGATCCTGCGATTCGTTGTCGGCAAATGGGCGAAGCTCGCGTTCTTCGGCGACGAGGCCACTGAAACAAGCAAGCCCGCGAAGAGCCCCAAGCGACGCGCTCGCGAGGCGGCGAAAGCACTTAAGCAGCCGGCGATGAGCACCAAGGCGCAGCAGGCGCTCGCGAATCAGCGGGAGACGATGAAGCGGGAATCGGCCCAAGCAAGAAGCCAGCGTCGCGCGGATGAGGCGGAGGCGCGCTTCGAGCAGCGAAAACTGAAGCGCAAACAGAAGCATCGCGGTCATTGATACCACCATCGACCCATATATAGCAGCAGGCGTAGCTTCGATTGAAACTACGCCTGCCACCTGGTGCTATAACGTTATACAGAACGTATGTTCTATACTCACTCGATGACTAACCCAGTCCGAGCACTACCGATGCGTGTCGCGTCATACCGCCTAAGAGCTGATTCGTTCAGAAAAGGTTCAGGGGGATCGTCGAGTTTATTGCGCCCTCGCGTTTTACAAAAGAGAGTACAAGGCCCTTTAGCTCGAATTATTGCATTTTGAACCCCGCCGCTCGTCCGTTCCAGTTTGCCCAGACGCCCCTCCCGCGGTGCCCACGTCCCAATGGGTGGGTACCATTTACCCGGGTGCACCTGGGGCAACGGGCCGGCAGGCCCGCGAAAGGTCGCTCGCATAACACGCAACATCAAACACGACAGAAGAGGCGAACGACAGATGCCGGACCCCGGACCACAGCACCGCGGAAGACGTGCATTCCGACCACGAACGAACGAACCTCGATCCTAGCCAGGCGCCCGCATGGGCGCCTTTTGCTTTTCGGGGACTTAGCCACGAGCTAAGGCGCGCAACTCATGGCCGTTTCGTGAAGGCCCGACCAGCTCGACCCACCTCGACCCGTCTCCGCTCCCGCCGTGCGCGCCAACCGCAATCAGGCGGTTCAATCGTCGCGCAGACGAAAAGGGACACGGTGCCGTGCGGCGTGCTCGCGCGGTGCCGCACGGGAAGATTGGAGGAACCATGGCACGCACGGCCGAATGCGTCGCGCCCGAGGGCAACCAAGATCGCGACGAATGGATGACGGTGATCGAGATGCAGGAGTACATGAGGGCGAGCCGAAACAAGGCGTACGACCTCATCTGGTCGGGAGAGGTCGACTCGTACAGGCTCGGAAGGAAGCTCCTGGTTTCGAGGGCGTCAGTGGACGCCTACATCGAGTCGAGGAGCGGCAGGAAATGACGGCGGCGACCGCCCCGGGAGCCGCCCGCGGCCGGGCACGCGAGGGAGCCTCGAGACGAAAGGAGCTCGAGGACGACCATGACCAAGAGCATTAGCAGGAGCCAGGTGAGGCTCATCGCATCGACCAACGCGATATTCGGCGCCGACGAGGCGTGCGCGATGCTGCGCATCAGCCGCGACGCCATGTACCGGCTCGCCAAGGACCCCGACGACCCGTTCCCGATCCGCTACATCGGCGGCAAGACGCGCGACGGCATCGTGCTGCACGACGAGCTCGTCGCATGGGTCGAGCGAAACAGCGTCGTCGGCTCACCCAGAAGGGGCTAGCGCCGATGGCGGCCGCAGGCCCGAGGGGGCGCGACGGCCCCTCCCCGCGCGAGTTCACGGCGGTACGGCATTTCATGATGGCGGACCTGGGCCTCTCCGGCCTTCCCCTGCTCGTCTACGCGCGCATCTTCGGCTTCTGCGACGCCGGGTGCGACTACTTCGAGAGCAAGGGCGGCCTGGCCCGCTTCCTCAGCGTGCAGGAGCGCAGCGCCCACCGCGCCATCCGCGACCTGCTCGACCGGGGCCTCATCGAGGAATGCGGCGTGCACGCCCCGGCGCGCGGGCACGCCACCAAGCGGTACCGCATCGTGCGCGAGAGGCTGCCGCCCGGAGCGCTGGCAACCCCTGACGATTCGTCAGGGTTCCCGGCGCGAAAGGGTGACGAAATGACAGGGCTCGCCGCGAACAAGGGTGACGAACCGTCAGGGTTCGCAGCCCGAACCCCTGACGAGATGTCAGGCAAACCCCTGACGATATGCCACCCAATATCAAAAAGGGATAACGAAGACTTCAGAAGATAAGGAAGGGGCGCCCGATGGACCGAGCGGGACTCATCACCCTGGAGCAGGCCCGGGCGGCCGGGCTCTCCTTCGACGAGCCGGAGCCGAGGACGTGCCCGCACTGCGGCGCCGCCCTCGATCCGCTCGGCGCGGCGCTGGCGGGAAAGGTCGCCTGGGTCTCCGCCGCCCCCTGCCCGTGCGAGGGCGCGGCCCGCGAGCGGGAGGCCGAGGAGCGAAGGCGCGCGGCCCTCGCCGCCAAGGAGGAGGCCGCCCGCCGGGAGAAGGCGCTCTCGCGCGCGGGCATCCCCAGGCGTTACTGGGCCGCCGAGGCCGACCGCCCCGAGTTCGCCGAGTACATCGCCTCGTTCGCGGGCAACGGGGGCGCCGGGCTCTACATACACGGGGGCGTCGGCGCCGGCAAGACGCACGCCGCCTCCGCCATGGCCAGGCTGTTCGCCGAGGCCGGCTACGACGTCGCCTTCACGACGGCCAAGGGCATGCTCGAGCGCGTGAAGGCCACGTTCGACGAGGGCGGCACCGAGGCCGCCGTCGCGCGATACGCCAAGTGCGACGTCCTCGTGCTCGACGACCTCGGCAAGGAGGACGCGACGGAATGGTCCGTCGGCACCGTGTTCAGCGTGCTCGACGCGCGCTACGAGGACATGCGCCCGACCATCGTCACGTCGAACTACGCGCCGGGCGCGCTGGCGGACAGGCTCGCGAGGCGCGGCGAGCGCGTAACGGCAGAGGCGATCGCGAGCAGGATCTCCCAGACCTGCAGCCCCGTCTACCTCGGCGGAAGGGACAGGCGCCGGCTCGGCTAGCTTGTGCGCTTCCCGTGGAGGCGCGGACGGCTCGACCCAGCTCGACCCATCGCGGGCGGCCCCGGTCGCCGCCGCAATCGAAATCGCTATACACGTCTTGGGCGGCGCCGGCGCGCCAGCACGCACGCCTGCTCCGACTCGCACCGTGCCCCCATCGCGAGGACGCCGCCCGCCAAGCAACAAACGAAAGGCGGAGGGCCCATGGACGGCTTCGAGAGGATAACCGGCCGCGAGCATGAAGGGCTCGTGGAGAAGTGCCAGGAGAACGGCTGGCTCAAGGTCGGCGGCTTCGACTGGCAGGACGACCCGTTCCTCGAGGAGTACCCCTACGAGTTCTCCCGCACGGACAGCGTCGACAGGCTCCGCGAGGCGCTCGGCTCGGGCAACTGGGCCATACGCCAGGGGTTCTGCTACCGCGACCTCGCGTTCATCCAGCAGGTGAACGGCGGCGACGAGTGGTGGACGCTCAAGCGCGACGGCGACGCGTGGACCGGCTTCGAGAGCTGGAGCTTCGGCGCCATCGCCCAGGAGCCCGAGCGGTTCGAGCGCGCCATGCGCGACATGTGCGAGGCGACGCCGGAGCAGTGCCGCAGCGGCGAGTGGGCCCATCTGCACGAGAAGGCGCCCGA
>NZ_QRTA01000027.1:0-6834 GCF_003457875.1 Collinsella sp. AF28-5AC
TTTGTCTCCACCCGCGTAGCGGGTGGTTTAAAGCTGGCCGCTGCGCGGCCAGCGGACTAAAGTCTTGAAAATCAAAATTAAGCAATTGCTTAAAACAAAAAAGGTCAGGCACTAGGTGCCTGACCTGCAAACTTCTGGTCGGGACGACTGGATTCGAACCAGCGACCCCTTGACCCCCAGACCCCTATTTTTGGCTCTACCTGTGGTTTTTTTATTATAGCACGCGCAAATAGCGCATGTAAGCTGTTTCCGCATATGTAAATTAACGCAGGTAAACACAGGTTTCTACATCTCGTTATAATTCGACTTACAAACTCATGGTGCAGCTGTTGATTCTCTGGTGACTCCGGAGCGCCCAGAATCGACAGCACTCGGGTTTTCGCAGGCAGAAATGTCTATCTGGAATCAAAAAGTGTTTTGGGGAGAATCATGGCAAACGAAAAAGACTGCAATAAGAACTTACGCATATGTGGAAACGGATCCGTCAGGAAGAACAAGGGGAAGTGGCAGGCCATCGTCACCCTCGTCGACGAGGGGTCGGGTGAGCGCACGCAGAGGACGAGGAACACGGGCATCGCGTGCTTTGCCGAGGGCACCCGCGGCAAGAAGGCCGCCCTCGATGCGCTCGCGGATTTTAGGCACGAGATCGAGGCGGAACTCGCCGAAATCGAGGAACTGAGGGCAGCAGTCGAGGAACGGCAGGCGAGGCTCGAGGCGGACGATTACGCGCTTCTCCCCTTGAGCGCCGCGCTCGAAAAGTTCATCGACTTCTGCCTGCAGATGAACCGGATAACCCCGACCACGCGAGACGACTACCACTTCAGCGCCCTGCACATCGAGCGCGATGAGCTGGGAACGATCCCAGTGAACGAGGTGACGACCGACGACATCAACGCATGGTCCACGCGCAGGATCGCGCTCGGGACTGCCCCCGACACGCTCAACAAGGCGTTTAAATTGGGAAAGCGCCTCTACACCGTCCTCGTCAAGCGTAGCAACGACACAATCGGGAAGAACCCGTTCGACGGTGCGCTTGCACCCCGTATCATGGGAAAACCGCGCAACGCGCTCAGGTCGGACCTCGTGCCGAAGCTCAACTCCATTTGCTCCATGATGCCCGATTCCCGTTTCAAACGCGCGGTCGTGCTCGCCCTGCACACTGGTATGCGCATCGGGGAGGTCTGCGGCCTGCGGTGGTGTGACGTGGATCTCGAAGCGGGGTCGATCTCGGTCAGGCACTCGGTGGCATATGCGAAGGGGATGGGGTCCTTCATCAAGGACACCAAGACCCATGACTGCAGGTCAATCCCTATCGACCCCGTGGGCCTTCTCCCCTTCCTGAAGGAGATTTATGACTTAGACCTCAGAAAGTTACGCCTGCGCGGGCTTACCGGCTCGGTCGAAATCGGGGATTGCTACATCCTCTCGGAGCCGGGCGCGACCTTCGCGACAACCAGCTATATCCGCAGGGCGTTCAAGACGTTCTCCGAGACCAATGCGCTCATGGGGACGAACGACGAGCTGATCACCTTCCACGGCCTTCGCCATACCTTCGCAACGCAGTGGATCCGCCAAGGCGGCGACATCAAGGCACTTCAATCGATCTTGGGACACAAGGACGCCATGGTCACCCTCAACGTCTACGCCGACATCGAGCCGATTTCCAAGATTCACAATATGCTCCGCGTCTCGCCGTGCCTGTGGCGCGGCTACCTCGGACTTCGAGTCGATCCGGGTCCGATGTTCCAGCAGCGTATCCAGGAGGCTATCGAGACGCTCCAGGCATTCGGGTACGGCATCACTGAGCCAGACGACCGCAATATCGTCATCCGCGACGTGAAGACGATCAGCCGGCTCTACCCCACCGAGTATGCGGCGGTACTGGGCGCGATCCCGACCGAGGCGACGGTACTTTGATATAAAGACCGCCGGCGGTGACGGTTCTGGACACTGTCTGGTAAGGCGCATCCCCCGATTAGCGGGGAATGCCCATTGTTTTCTGTTGATATCAGTAGTTGCTCCTCGGGGTCGGTATCGCGCTGTCATCGGGATAGCGGAACTTGACCTTAATGCCCGTGCGCTCAAGCTCGCATGCGATTGCATTGGCGGTCGCGTTCGCCTGACCGAACGGACCCGCCTCTCGACCGAATCGGTCGTATGTGGCCTGGTCCCTGTAGTACGTTATCGATACCGCAGCCGGCTCTCTGCCGAGCTCTTCAATCCGCTTTTCAACTACGTAGCAGGCGAATGCCACCTGTTGCGCCTGCATATCAAGCGCTCGGTCTAGGTATCGCCATGCGGCTTTAGAGATGCGATACCTCGTCTGCTTGGGGTCCTCCCAGCTCTTGACGGTCTTGATATTGATTTCAAGAGCATCCGCCACGTCCTGCTGTGTGAGTCCGAGCTGCTCGCGCTGAGCCCTGAAATCAGCTTTTCCTCTTGCCACTTCTATTTACTCCTCTCATATCGATTCTTCTCATACTTCCTGCTTTCATCCGGGCGCGGCATTGGGGTTGCCATGTGGCTGCCAATCGAATCGATTTCTCTTTGAAGTGTGCAGGAAGGTATGGATATCTCTGAAGTGTTGCCGCCGCGGCAAGAGCATGCGTCCTGAACGGCTTATTCATAAGCTGGAGACGGTCTTGCAATCCAATCCGAAGGGAGCCGCACATGCATGCAGCGGAAATTCCTTTCGGGGGGGGGTATCTCGCAGATTTACCCGCCGCCTGAAAGGGCAGTCAACTATCGAGTACGTCTTGGTCATCGCGATCATCGGCCTGGTGGTCCTGATCGCGGGGCCGTGGGTCTCGTCTGCAATCAGGAACCAGTTCAACCTCGTGGCGGGGACACTCGGCAACGGGATCAACAAGGGTAGCTGGGAGTCGGGCGGCATCGGCGGCGGCAACGGGACGCTGACCGATGCCGACATCGTGGACCCACAGAACGGTACGGCGTTCGCCGTGTACTCCGAGGACGACCACAGCCTCATGTTCTACAAGCGGAAGGGTCTGCCCAAGGTCGGTGACATGCTGAACAGTCGCAGGGTCACGGCGGTTTATACGGGGTTCGAGACAGCTTTTTATTCCGCAACTTGGGATGCTGAGCATTCCTCTGTAAACAATGGACCAGCTAACACTCCTTGGTATGAGCACCATGGCGAGATCGAATCCGTTTGCGTTGTCGATTTTGGGATCAAACCGTACAGCCTGTCATTTTGGTTCCAATTTTTCACTGCAATGAAATCCGTCAATCTCAAGAGACTCAATATGTCAGCATGCGCCAATTGGCAGCACTCATTCTGGCACTGTGAGTCCTTGCCCGCGCTCGACCTCTCTGGGATGAATGTAGCGCGACTCGACTGCATGGAGTCGATGTGTACGGGTTGTTACTCACTCAGAAACGTCAGTTTCGCAGGATGGAAAGGTTTCCCAACTGCCACTGGCATTATGTTCTCAAGTTGCTCTAATCTCGAAAGTATCAATTTCGGCAATATGGACTTCTCAAAGATCACGGATGTACACAGGATGTTCTTCAACTGTCGTTCTCTAACCCTCGACTGCACTAATTGGAACATCTCCGCCAACATACGGCATGATCTCTTCAATGCTGGTGCTCCTAGCGTAATCGCGCCAACGGTTTGGGCAGCGAAATGATCCCCGTATCCTTTCCACGTAGCCATGTAGCTCTGTGGCTCCGTAACCGTGTATCTGTGTAGCCGGGTAGTTCGATTGTATTCAAATGTGTCAGGACATTCCGGGTTTGTAGATGCTATAATATCCTTGCTCTCGAACGAGAGTTCAGCCCCGGCTGGTAAACCTGACGTTCGGCGTGGTGTGCGTCTACACGCATAGCGGGCATGGCCGCGATAGAACTTCCCATGTATAGGGGTTCGACCCCGCAGCGCCCCGATGCTTTCGGGGAGAGCTGACTGGCAGGCAGTAAACCGGGATATAGGCTGTCCGGAGGGAGGGGCTTTGCACCCCTCCCTCTTTTTTGGCATCCGGTTCGCGCTTGCCAAATACCGCTGCGGCATGACTCGCTGGGTTTCCACTGTCCGGTCAATCCTTGTCGAAAAGACAAGGAGGACTTTATGAAAGCCGACAACAGAGACGTACAGCGAATTTCCAATCTCGCCAAAGGATACGACCGCAATCTCTGCGGGAAGGATTTCCTCATCTGCTATGGAGAGGAAGGCAACACCCGCATGCTCGAGGTAGCCTTTTCAAAGAAACGCTTCAACTATCTCGTCGGCATTGATATCGGGCAATGCCATGTCAAACCGTGGGTACTCTATAAGAAAGCGGTCGCTGGGACGTTGACTCCGCGTGACTTGGGAAGCTCGCTCTCGCAATACTTCCCCTCTAAAGCCTTGGCGGCACGTATGATGAATCTCTTCGCCAGTTCCGCCACCCATGTCAGCAAGGTCGACCCCCTATCAACCCGAGTCAACGCCGAGATCTGGATATCGGGCGTTGCAGCACAATTCGCCATCGGGTGCCTAAAGGTAAATGCCGAATATCACAGCTCATCCTGCTATGTGCCGAGTAGCCTGCAGCTTCTGAAACCCGAAAAAGTAGACAAGAAGTCAAGCGGTGAGCGAATGCCTATCGTCGCCATGCTCAGCAAAGACGCATCGGCAAAAGGCTACGACACCCTTCTCTACGTCAACGATCAACTGCTCGAATCCAGCCGCGACAGCCTCGGATTCATCATCCGCAGCTTCGGGGATACCGATACCCTCCGGACATCCTATCCGGTCATCATGGACACGATCATGGGCTTGGATCCTGATAAGGATATGAATCTCGACGACCTGTTCGAGGACAAAACCGCCCTCGCTCACGAACTCGATGAGCTCAATCGGCGGCGAGAGAGCTTCAGGAATATACTGTCGCACTCCCCCGCCGATAAGAGCGGTAGGTAGCTACGTGGGCAGGCGGCTATGCGTGTAGCCATGTAGCCCTGTATTCGTGTAGCACGGTAGTCGCGTAACGGTGTATGCCTGCATGTCGCTACCTTTGTCCCGCTGTCTCGTTCTGCCCAATAGGTTGCTAACGTCTGGATATGGTCAGTACTCATTGGAGGTCGATATGGGTTTTCCCGCTACCGAAAGTTCCGTCAGCCAGATTATCGAGAAACTCGATTCATTACCGAACAGCGCACGCGATACAGCCGTAAACAACAGCATTGTTCCATCCGATAACCTCGCCGGCCTTGGAGAGAGCGTCCTCAAGCTCTACAGCGAGTCAAGCCCGTCCGCCCGCGAGGCTATCGCAGAGATGTTCGAACTGGCCTGCAACGAACCGTTCGACAATTGGCTTGACAGGGTCGAACGCATCTGCGATGGATTCTCCAAGCAAAGAGAGTGCGTTCGGGAATTCGATTCGCTTCACGAAGCGATTGCCGATGCCCTCGATTCGGAAGGATGGACCGTCTCCGACGAGACGTACGCAATCTCGGATATCTGGAAATCGAGCGGGAAACAGACCTTACCGGTTACGACCTCATACTCAACATCGACCTGCGCGGCAAAGATATGGACTCTGCCAGCGATTGGATGTCTGCAGTCCGCGATCTCGTCTACAGCTGGGATCCGGTCGAGGAGGCACTTATCGCCGCGGGATGCCCGGACGCTCCCTCGGTCGACCGAATCATCGAAGACTTCAAATCTACCTATGAGAGCTCAATCTCCGGTATCGAAGCTGCCTGCCAAATTGTCACCAGCGCATGGGATGAGAAAACTGCGGCGGAAGACGTCCATTCGGAATCGCTCGACCATATTTGCGAACGAGCAAGCTCTGCCATCGATGACCCGATGGATGATTCTCGCGCGGTTGGGCGCAGCGAGGATATCGATAAGTAGCCAGCGACCTGCGGGAGAGTGTTGCAGCCCAATAGCCAGATAGCTTGGTAGCAATGTGGCTTGGTAGCAATGTGGCTCGGTAACCAGGCAGCCCCGTAGTCCAGCAGCACGATAGGCATGCAGTTCGGCAGCCGACGATAGCGAGTTTCCTATCTTCGGGTGAAAACAATAATAACGACCAGTTATGCCACGGGGTGCCATTACGGGCACCCCTTTGTTTTTTTCAAAACTTTAGTCTGCTGGCCGCGCAGCGGCCAGCTTTAAACCACCCGCTACGCGGGTGGAGACAAACGGCTTTACAAAGCCACCCCTCCGACCGATATTGACGATTGTTCAGGCCGTCAAGAATTCGAGTCGAAGGGGTGGTCGCCATGGCCCAGAAGGCCTACAGCCTTTCCCACACGAAGTGGATGTGCAAGTACCACATCGTGTTCACGCCGAAGTATAGGCGCAAAGTGATCTACAACCAAATCAGGAGCGACATAGGGGAGATCCTCAGGAAGCTGTGCGAGTACAAGGGGATCGAGATAATCGAGGGGCACCTGATGCCCGACCACGTGCACGTGCTGCTGGCGATCCCGCCGAAGTACAGCGTCGCGAGCGTCATGGGCTACCTGAAGGGGAAGAGCTCGCTGATGATATTCGACAGGCACGCCAACCTCAAGTACAAGTTCGGCAACAGGAAGTTCTGGGCGGAGGGCTACTACGTGTCCACCGTCGGCCTGAACGAGGCGACGATCGCCAAGTACATCAGGGAGCAGGAGTCCCACGACATCGCGCTGGACAAGCTGAGCGTGAAGGAGTACGAGGACCCCTTCAAGAGGGGGTGATGCCGCCGGTTCGACCGGCGCGCCACGGGTCAAGACGCACTAGGCCTGGACGAAGTCCGGGCCCGCGCCTTTAGACGCGAGCCCGGGGCCCGTGGGTTATACCCTAAGAGCAAACCACCCTTTTTAAGGGTGGTTCTGATT
>NZ_QRTA01000028.1:0-402 GCF_003457875.1 Collinsella sp. AF28-5AC
GCGGCCGCCTGGGCCGCCTGGTGCTTGGCCGGGGCGGTCGCGCCGGCTGCCTCGGGGCCGCGCGCGCCTCCCTTTGGGGCGCCGAGCGCGGTCGCCGCCTTGCGGCTGCCTTGGGCTGCTTTCTTCGCCTTCCTCTGCCGCAGCCTTCCCGCGGCCTTCTTGGCCGCACGCCCCGCGTCGTACATGCCCGAGGCGCCCTCGAGCTCCTCCGAGTCGTCGAGCTGGGAGACGGCCTCCCGGGCGATCGCCAGCTTCGCCGCATCGACGCGCGAGCGCATCGCGGCCGCCGCGCGCCGGTCGCCGGCTGGTTGGGACAATTTGTCCCCGAGCCCGCCTTCTCGCGCGTCGGGCCTGGAAGGGCGCCCCTTCGCCGTTGCGGCGGGGGGGCCCCCCCCCCCCCGC
>NZ_QRTA01000028.1:412-6190 GCF_003457875.1 Collinsella sp. AF28-5AC
CGAGCGGGCCGGCACCCTCCGAGACGTTTCCCAGGGCGTCGCGCTCGGTCTCCGCGACGTCGCCCGCGGTGAGCACGTCGCGGCGCTGCGCCCCGACCACCTCGAGCATCCCGCCGCCCTCGCTCGGGCCGGCCATTCCTATTCCTCCGCCTCTCGCGCCGCCCGGCGCATCTCGCGCTCGGCGACCTCTGCGGGCTTGGTGTTCCACAGGTCGTAGAGCGGGCCTTTCGGGAAGTCGTCGGTGATGGGCACGCGGATCCCGGCGCTGATGAGCAGGCCCTCGCCGGGCTTGACGGCGTCGCCGATGTAGCCGCGCTCCGTGGCGGAGAGCTGGAGCATCTCCGCCCATGCGTCGAGGTCGGCGGTGGACTGCTTGTGCAGCAGGAAGAACTCGGAGTTGAGCACCATGTCGCGGGCCTCGGCGTTGGCCAGCATGTGGCTCGTGTTCTGGCTGATGCCGGTGCAGATGAGGCC
This sequence comes from Collinsella sp. AF28-5AC, assembly GCF_003457875.1. Taxonomy (NCBI): domain Bacteria; kingdom Bacillati; phylum Actinomycetota; class Coriobacteriia; order Coriobacteriales; family Coriobacteriaceae; genus Collinsella; species Collinsella sp. AF28-5AC. The sequence continues at coordinate 887 of NZ_QRTA01000028.1, forward strand.
GAACTTGCGCCCCTCGCGCCACAGGCGGGCGAAGTACTCGACCACCGTCGGGTGCGCGAAGAGGCTCTGCACCTCGTCGATGTAGAGCCAGGTGTAGTTGGGGCGCGGCGGCGTTACCATCACGCGGTTGCGCACCATCTCGAGCGCCGTGATCATGCCGAACACGCGCATGTTCTGGCCGAGGCCGTGCATGTCGATGTTGGTGATGCGGTTGTCGAGCGCCACGTTGCTCTGGCCGTTGAAGAAGGAGAACGCGCCCTTCACGTAGCGCTCGTAGCGCAGCGCGATGTCGGCGGCCTCGGGCTCGGGCTGAGCGAGCAGCGCCGCGTGGAAGTCGCCGAGCGTGGGCAGGCGGCCGTCCCTCGCGCACTCCCGGTACGCCTCGCCGACGCAGCGGGCGATGATCGAGCGGTCGCGCTCCGGCAGGCCCTCGCGGCCCTCGGCCATGAGCGCGCTCGAGAGCGCGAGCACCGCGTCGGTCTTGTACGCGAGCTTGGCGGCGTCGGCGCGGTCCGCGACGTCGGCGGTGTCGAGGGGGTTGAGCACCGCCGAGCATCCCGGGGCGAGCTCGACGTTCGCACCGCCGAGCGCGCCGACGAGGTTGCCGTACTCGCCGGCCGGGTCGAAGATCACGACCTCGTCCTCGGGGTGCGCGAGCACGGTGTTGGTTATCTCGCGCTTCACCGAGAAGCTCTTGCCCGATCCGGGCTTGCCGCACACGAAGCCCATGGGGCTCGCCAGGCGCTTGCGGTCGCACAGCACCAGGTTCCCGCTCTCCCTGGACTGCCCGTAGTAGCCTCCGCCCGCCTCGTCGAGGCTCTGGCTCGCGAAGGGCATCTGCATGGCCACCTGCCCCGTGGTGAGGTAGCGGCTCACGGTGACGTGGTTGTCCCCGAGCGGGAGCACCGAGTTGAGAGCCTGGCGCTGCCGGAAGTGGAGCGGCTCGAGGCCGATCGTGCAGCCCTGCGCGACGCTCGTCACCTGCTGGACGCGGCGGTCGAGCTCCTCGAGGCTGTCGGCCCAGGTGTAGACGAGGCCCGTGTAGACGAACAGGCGCTCGGACTTGTTGCGCAGGAAGTCGAGCAGCTCCTCGGCCTCCTCCTTCGAGAAGCGCAGCTCGGGCGGCAGGATCTGGTAGTCGTAGCCCTTCTTCACGGCGCTCATCTGCTCGTCGATGATCTCCTTGTCCATCCAGTCGATCTGGCGCTTCACGAGCGCGAGCGCCTCGCTCTGCGCGATGGGCTGCACGTGCAGCGTCACGTTGAGCGGCAGCGGCAGGTCGATGATGGAGGCGAGGTAGGTCTCCTCGATGACCGACCCGAAGCTGCGCACCGCGAGCACCGCGCCGTAGCGCCCGTCGCTGCGGAAGCAGTCGGACCTGCCCTCGGGCTTGAAGTCGAGCGTGGAGGGCATGACGAAGTCCTTCGTGCGCGCGCCCGACGTCGGGGACAATTTGTCCCAGGAGAACTCGAAGCGCGACCCCGGGCGCAGCTGCCCCTGCAAAAGCTCGAGCCTCTCGACGCCGTCGAGGGCGCGCGACGAGCAGCGTATGCGCGCGAGCGTCTGCTCCACGTCGCCCCGGATGCGCGCGAGCTTGGGCACCGCGGCGTCGACGTCGTCGGCGCCCACGGCGTAGGTCAGGTAGCGGTGGCGCACGAGGTTCGAGACGCCCTCGCGCATCTTGTCGTTGAGGATCCGGTTGTACTCTTCGGCGAGCCCGGCGGTGGCGCGCTCCCCGGGCTCGAAGAAGACCTTGCGGCCGACCTCGTCGGCGGGGATGGGCGCGTTCACTACCTGGAGCTGCACGTGGGAGTCCGCCGGGAAGTAGTTGAACAGCGAGCTCATCACGGTGAAGGCCGTCTCGCGCGCCTCCTTGCGCGCGGACTGGTAGCTGATGTCGGAGAACTCGACCGTCTGGCTGAACACCCCGGGCATCACCTGGGCGATGCCGTCCCTGTACATGGCGTCGTAGCCGACGTAGGCGGCCATCTCGCGCGAGCGGTCGCGCTCCCGGCGGCGCCTCTGCCGCTCGGCCTCCGCGCCCTTCGAGGCGTCCTTGCGCCCGCCCGTGCCGCCGAGGAGCAGCCCGAGGGTGCTCGGGCGCTTCGGCCTATTCTCCTTGTTGCTTCTTGCTCGGCTCATAGAGCTCGGCTCCTTTCTTCCTTGCCCTGCGCCTCGCGCGACGTCCCGGGCGGCCCGGGCGCGGCGAGCCCTCGGGGAGGCTCCCGGCGAGGCAGGGCTCGTACGCGAGCAGCTGCGGGGAGAGCTCGTGGGCCGCCAAAAGCGGCAGCAGCTCCTCGGCGCGCATGCCGAAGGGCCGCCAGAACCCGGCGAGCCAGAACGGCATGCTGCAGAGCATGATCGGGAAGGCCGCGTCCGCGACGTCTGCGCGCAGGCCCAGGTGGACGAAGGCCGCCGCCCCGACCGCGCTGCCGAAGCCGAGCGACACGCATGCGAGCGTGCGCAGGCTCATCTTCCCGACGATCTTCTCCTCGTACTCCCCGATGTCCTTCTGCACCGGTATCCGGAGCGCCATCCGCGACGCCCCCTATGCCGGCAGCCAGGACGTGTCCAGCTGCCCGAAGTAGACCGACGCGGCGATGATGATCGCGCCGCCGGCGATGGTGGAAATGGCGGTCGCGATCTGCGGGCCGCCCTGCTGCTCCCTGATGGCCAGGCCGAGCGAGACCGCTCCCCACACGACCAGGAAGCCGCCGAGGAAGGTCACGCAGCCCGACACGAGCTTGATGACGTTTGCGAGCATGCTGCTCTCCTTTGCTTTCGGTTGACGATGTTCCTTGCTGCTCCTCCCCCGCGGCGGGGGAGGCCCGCGCCCTCCGCGGCCCCGTCACGAGGCGCCGTCCTTCCGCCTGCGGTACTCCGCGAAGTCGAACGGGCCGCGGCGCGTGGCCTCCTCGAGCAGGCGCGAGCGCGGGTGGCGCTCGAGCCGGTACTTCCGGTCCATGAGCGGCATGCACCCGTTCACGAGCACGAGCGCGTCCTCGCGCGGCATGCGCGCCACCTCGGCGGGCTGTATGAGGTCGCGCTCGGAGATGCCGCGGTTCACGGTCCGGGTCCAGCCGGCGCCCCGCGAGTCGCTCTGCGTCTCGCTCGCCACCGTCTGCTTGCCGGCCATCTTGCTGATCTCCTCGTTGGTCTCGTTCGCCTTGCCGCCCAGGTAGAGCAGCGTGTCGCAGGCGTTCACGATGGTCTCGGCGTTGTTGTCGCCGTAGGTCTCCTTCAGCTGCGAGAGCGACTGGGCGATCATCGAGACGGCGATGTTCCTGCTGCGGGTGACGGCGATGGTCCGCTCGAAGTCGGGTATGCGCCCGATGTTGGCGAACTCGTCGAAGACGAAGTGCACCGTCGTGGGCAGCGAGCCGCCGTGCGCCTCGAGCGCCTCGGCGCAAAGCGCGCTCACGGCCGTGTCCATGAGCAGGGCGAACAGGAAGTCGAAGGTCGAGTCGGTGTCGCTCATGGACGCGAAGAGCGCGACCTTGGCGCCCTCGTCGCCCATGTGGGCGAGGTCGAGCTCGTCTTTGGAGGTGAGGTCGCGCACGGCGCGGATGGAAAGCGGCTTCAGGCGGACGTTGCAGCTCGAGAGCATCGACTTCATGGTGTCGCCGGCGGCCACGCGGAACTCGCGGTAGCTCGCGAGCGCGAAGTCGTCGGGCGGCGCGGGCTCGCGGACCTTGGCCCACTCCCACGCGCCGTCCTCCTCGGAAAAGCCGCGCAGCGATCCGCCCTCCGCCGAGGCGCCGCCGCGCCTGACGTAGCGCTCGCCGGTCTCCAGCTCGCGGAACACCATGTCGAGCGGGCTCATGTAGCCCGGGTCGTCGCGGGCGTCGGCGAGCGAGAGCAGCGTGAGCAGCCCGTCGAGGTTTCGGTCGGCGGGCTCGCAGTGCATGACGAGGTAGGCCGTGAGCGCGGTGTAGACCAGGCGCTCGGCCTTCTCCCAGTAGGGGTCGCCCTTGTGGTCGGCGTCGCCCTCGGTGTTGGCGACGATGCCGCGGGCGAAGCGGATGACGCCCGCCTCGTCGCGTATGTAGGCTATGGGGTTGAAGCGCATGGAGCGCGTGAAGTCGATGGTGTCGAACGCGCGGATCTCGTAGCCGAGCTCCGCCAGCGCGCCGCCCATCTCGCGGATGAGCGTGCCCTTCGGGTCGGTCACGAAGAAGCTGGCGTTGGCCTGCAGGAGGTTCGGCTTGACGTAGTAGCGCGTCTTGCCGGTGCCGGGTCCTCCCACCACGAGCACGTTGTCGTTGGTGTCGGTGGAGAGGTCGAACCTGCGGCTCACGAGGCGGATGCGCGCGTTGTCGGTGAGGATGATGTTGTTGTCGGGGTCCTTGGGGTCGCCGAAGGGCGCGATGTCCTTGCGCGTGGCCCACCTGGAGCTACCGTGCTCCTCGCCGTCGCGCCGGGCCCCCTTGGTCCCCAGTGAGCGGGCCCAGGCGAGGAGCGCGCCGCACGCGCAGGCGGTCCCGGCGCACAGGGGAACCGCCTCCGCGGAGAAGACGCGCCCCGCGCGGAGCGCCGCGGGGATCGCCGCCATGGCGGCCTCCGGGTCGAGGATCGGGCTCGCGCCCGACGCCGCGATTGCCGCGGCCGCGAAGTCTCCCGCGGCGAACGCCGCCGCGGCCAGCGCGGCCGCCGCCTGCCACCTCATCTCTCGGGCCCCTCGATATGTCGCGGGCCGCGGTCCCGGCCGATGCCCTGGCTGTGGGCCCTCGACGCCTCGCGCGCCCGCTCGGCGCGCTCCGCCAGCCGCTCGGGCGCCTGGCGCCTCTCGGCTATCTCGGAGAGCCGCTCCCTCGCGCGATCGGCGGCCTTGCCCGTCTCTTGCTCCAGCTGGCGGAAGGCCTCGTCGACCTCGGGGGCGTCCTCCACCTTGAAGAGCAGCCAGTCGCGGCCCTCGCCGGGGATGATGTGGTGCTCGACCGACGCGGCGCGCAGCTTGTCGGAGACGACCTCCTTGATCGTCGCGTACTCGGGAAGCCCAGAGAGCTCCTCGAGGCTGAGCTTCGCGTAGGTCGGCGCGCCGTCGGCCGCGACCTCCTCGGCGCGCCCGCCGGCGATGGTCCCGCGGATTCCCGCGAGGCGCTCGGAGAGCTCCCTCGCGCTGCGCGCCATTGCCTCGGCGCCGGCCTCCTGGCCGATCCTCAGCATCCAGTCGAGCAGCTTGCCGCCCGCCTCGTCCCCGTAGTCGCTCGCCATCCCGCGCCTCCCTTCCAGTCGAGATGAAAAGGGGCGCCTTCGCGCCCCGGTCGTCCCTATTCGGCCCCGACGGCCCTCTCGCGCGCCATG
>NZ_QRTA01000029.1:0-5311 GCF_003457875.1 Collinsella sp. AF28-5AC
TCATGTCATTCACCTCGCTCGTATGTATCGAGGTATTCCTGCTTGAGCGTCTGCGAGGACGACTCGATCTTTTCCACGAGCGAGCCGGCCTCGATGAAGTAGAACGAGTTGGTGAGGTCTGCCAGGTCGTCGAGTAGATGGCTTGAAATGAGCACGCTGCGTCCCCGCGCCACCTCGCTGCGCATCGCTTCGCAGGAGGTTTTCCGTTTTCCCGGATCGAGGCCGTTCAGCGGTTCATCGAGGATGAGGTACGGGCAATCGGTCGCTATCGCCATGGCAAGCTTTACCTGCTGCTTCATTCCTGTCGAGAGTTTACGGGTCGGCTTGTCGAGATATGGGGAGATTCCGAGGGAGTCGCAGAGCGAGTCGATGTCGGCGGCCGATTTCCACGCCTCCCTAACGAAAGCAAGGTACTCGAGGGCCGATAGCGTGGGGTAGAGATCCGCGCCGCCCGAAGAGCTCAGGTAGACGAGTTCTGCAAATTCGGCTGATCGACGTTGGCAGATTCCGTCTGCCGCCAGGCTTCCCGAGCGGATGCGGGTGGGAAATTGGCCCGACAGCGCTTCAAGAAGGGTGGTTTTCCCCGAGCCGTTGGGAGCAACGAGGCCCACCGCCGTTCCCGGGCTCAGGAAAAGCGACCCGATTGAAAGTATCGTCGTGCTTCCGTATCCCACGCTCGCGTCTAGAAGCTCGAGCCCATGGTGCTTTTTCGCGGGTCCAGACTGTTTGGGCGAACGTGTCGCAACGGCGCCGACCGCAAAAAGGACCGCGACGTATGCCAGGGCCACGGCAAGCATCGATGCGCTGCCTGAACCGGAGCCAATGAATTCTGTCGGGAAGCATCCTACGTAACCCGTTGCCTCGATAGGCGAGAACACGGCCAGCGGCAGGAGCCCGAGCACGGCATTATGCCCTAGTGCCGAATCGGACAGTAACGGGAATGCCGGGGCCGCGACAAGCAGCGCGGAGGTAAGGGGGCCCGCGAGGACGCGCCTCGTTGCGGTCGATAGGACGGCGGAGCAAACGGATATCAAGGTTCCGCCCGCAAGCAGCGCGAGAAGCAGGGCTGTGAAGACGTTTCCCGCGGTCGTGGTGGTAAGCGCGCCGTCATGGAAGAAGGCGATCGGGTACCCAATTTGCCCGAAGCCGTTTAGGGCCAAGGCGTAAATGCCCCCGGGTGCGAGGCCGGCGAGGAGCATCGTGGTCCCCGCGCCAATTATTGAAAACACGGTTTGGATAAGGCGCCGGAATTTGGGCACGGGCGCCTTTGCCGCCAGGGTCCCGGGCCTTGTGGCGCCGAGCACGAGTATCGACGAGAGAAGGAAGGGGATGAAGGGAAGGAAAGACGGCGCCGTGGCAATGGTGTAAGGCAGGAAGGAAAGGAATGGCAGGTCGTTTGCGGAGGCCGGGATATCCGTGATGCCGGAGCTGCTCAGAGCGCGGCAATACGCGAGCGCCGCGTCATTGGTCTCTCGGTCTCCCACGATGGACCCGGATTGGAAGCCTTCGCCCATGAGCGCGTAGTAGCTCTCGGCAGAGTCGAGAAAGGCGGCGTCGGTTTGAGCGGCGAGGGCGGCGTTCGCGTATCTTGCAAGCTCAGCGTCATCTTGCTGCTCTGGCGATAGGTCTGTGCCGCTGGCCTGGGGCGCGCGCGTATTGAATGCGTCGACAAAGCCCTGCATGCCCTGCTTCATAAAGAAGGGCCCGTAGATGGGTGAATTGAACGCAATGGGGACGGAAAAGGCTGCAGCGAGAACGAGCGTACAAATCCATACGGCCTTGTCTCTTAGGATTAGTTTGAGAAGAAGTCGACAGTACATTCAGAAGCACCTACGTTCCTCAAAGAACTTTTAGATTAAAAGTAACAGACCGGATGAAGATACGTGCGACGGGGGCGAGGCGAATGGCTGAGCGGTATCGATATGCGGGTTCAACGGTATTATATTGACTACATAGATTATTAACTTGCTTGACTTGTAAACCTAGTCGTCCTGTCATCATATTCAACTTCGAAAAAAGGGGAATGAGGGCATCCCGATGCATCGAGTATTACTGGAACCCCGGCGATACGCTGAATGATTTGTGACGAATAGTCATGTCCATCAAGAAGGCTCGACGCTTCGGGCAGCTCGTCAATCGATATATCAATTCTTGGAGACATGTATTCCTACCATTTTTAAAGAAACAACGGCGGTAATCGCTATCGCGATTGCGCCAATAATACCGAGCGCCATCTATTTATACTTGATTTAAGGCGGAGTGGAATGTGGGCGCGCAAGGAGATGCGGAATCGATGAGAGCCTCAAAAAAAATTACTGCAGTGTTATCATCTTTCATCCTCTCTATTCTTCCATTTCTGATTCTATGGACGGCTTGGTCAGTCCTCCCTGATACAATTCCCGCTCATTGGAGTGGGGGTGTGGTTGATCGATGGGGTAATAAGCTTGAATTGCTGGTTGTTCCGCTGTTTTCTCTGATTGGTTCTATTGCAATTTCTGTGTACCTTGTTGTTTCCACGCGGCGAAGAGAGTTCGCGGATTTCTCTGTTCGAATGCGACGGGACTTTGTTGCGTGCTATATTTCTAGTCTTCTTTTATCGACAACCTGCTCAGTGATAATTGCCGTTTGGGTTCAGTTGATTCTTACGCAAAGCACTGCAGTTGATGGGGGACTTGGACTATCGATCCTGCATTCCCTTCCCGGGCTATATGTGATCTTGTGCGCTTTGCCGCCTTTTTATGCGAGCGGCGAGAGCAAAAAGGCAGAGCGCCTGATAACAGTTCTTATTGGCGGCGCGGAGATTGTTCTTTGTGGAATAGTGCTTGAAGGTTCGGCTGCCTCTTATGCGATGATTGGACTGATGATTCTGTTCTGTGCGTTTGAGATTGTGTCACAGGTAAGGGATAGCCGGTCCTTATGAGTTGAATTACGCGCGTGCGGATATAAAGGGTGGCATGTTAAATTTGTTGAAAGCTCTGACATGCGCTGTCGACTTCATTAAAATCGATTGCCGATCAAGTCTTCCTATATATGCGAGCCCCAAGAAACTGCGCTGTGAACCTGAGTCCTCTATCGATCGGCCCGGTGCACCGGGCCGCTGTCCTCGAGCCGGCAACAGCTTGCCGGTCTCAAAACGTATGCCGTCCGGCACGACCGACGGCCGAGTCTTGCGCCCCGTTCGGGCAGCGCCAGAACCCCGTGCCGGAACCCATGCGGTCGATTGCAGGGGAATTCAGCCGAGGCCATCGAGGAGCCGACCTAGGGACGGCGCCCTCAGTCCTCGAAGGATTTCAACCGCCCCTTAAAGGCTCGGATTGATTTAACGGTTGATTCAATCCGGCAGAATATGCCGGGCATGGACCGGTTGACACAATGTAAGGTAAAAAGCAGATGCGGCCGTACGCCGGTGCGGGGTTCGGGTGATGTGATAGAAAGAAATATACGTATTACATCTAACCAAGAGGTGCGTCATGGCAACCGCCACCGCAGCCCTGAGAATCCCCGAGGACCTTGCGAACAGGTACGACCGCCTGGCGAAGTCGACGGGCCGCACGAAAAACTTCTACATGACGGAGGCGCTTGCCGCAAAGATAGGCAGGCTCGAATACGAGTACGGCCTCATGAATTATCCGGGAAGCGTTTGGTTGCGAGCCACGCCGGTGTGAGGGCCTGAGTCGTCAGGCCCCGCACAGGGGGACCGCGATGGTGGCCACCGCGCCGCCCGAGGGGCTGTTGGCGAGCGAGACGGAGCCCCCGTGGGCGCTCGCGGCCTCGGAGGCGGCGTGGAGGCCGAGCCCGTAGTGGCGGCCTCCGTCGCGCGAGGAGCGGGAGGAGTCGTCTGTGAAGAGGCGCTCGCAGCCGCGTTCGAGGGCGGCGGGAGAGAAGCCCGGTCCGTCGTCGGACACCTCGATGACGAGGTGCCCGCCCGCGACGTCGCAGGAGACCGCCACGCGCGAGCGCGCGTGCTCGGCGGCGTTGGCCACGAGGTTCGCGGCGGCTCGCGTCAGGGCGGTTCGGTCGAGCGGGGCCTCGGGCGCGCCCGCGACAGCGGGGCCCGTGGCCGCGTCGAGTGTCACGCCTCGCGACCGGGCGATCTGGGCGGCCTCGGCGAGGACCTGCTCGCAGAGCTCGGCCGGCCGCATGGGGGCCCTCTCCGCCCCGCCGGACCCGCGCGAGGCCTCGATGAGCAGGCGCACGTAGCCGTCGAGCCTTTCGACACCGCCGGCTATGTCGCGCGCGGCGGCCGCGATTTCGGCGTCTTTCTCGTCTTCAAGCTCCTCCGCCACGAAGTCGGCGTTGGCGCGCAGCACGGTGAGCGGCGTCTTGAGGTCGTGGGCGAGCGACGCCACCTGCTCGCGCTGCCCCCGCTCCGCGGCCCAGCGGGCCTCGAGCGACTCGGCGAGGGAGGTCCGCATGGCGTCCATCGCGGCGAGGACGTCGTTCACCTCGCGCACGTTGGTGCTGCCGACCGCGAAGTCGAGCTCCCCCGCGCCGACGCGCCCCGCCGCCTCCGCGAGCGGCGCCATCTTGCGCGAGATCACGCGGCTCGCGCGGCGCGCCACGAGCGCGAGCGCGAGCGCGCTTCCCGCAGCGGCGCCGACGAGCATGAGGTTCTGCGGGTTGGGAAGCAGGCCGGCGAGGTCGCGCGAGACCCACTGCGGCAGGTACTCGCTGGCGAGTGCGCAGGCCCCGCCGCCCTTGAGCGGGAACGCGGCGTAGGTGAGGCCCGAGCCCCCGCCCTCGATCTCCACTGTGCCCGGATCAGCGGCGAGTGCCGCTCGGGCCATTTCCGTCGCGTCCTCGAGCCGCGTGCCCTCGAGGTCTGTCATCAGCACGCATCCGTCCTTGTTCAGGATGAGGTAGCGGTACGCCGTCGGCACGTCCTGCTGCCCGCAGACGCCGTCGCGTGCCAGGCCCTCCGCGACCTCGCGCGCATTGGCCGGCCCCCAGCTTGCCTCGTAGACGAAGCCCGCGTTGATCGCCGCGGAGAGCGCCATGAACGAGGCGAGCCACGCCGTGGCGACCGCCGCGAACGCGTAGGCGAAGTAGCGCGCGATGACGAAGGAGAGCGGCATGCCCCCGCGACCTCTCGCCCCGGTCCTCAGAGCTGCCACTTGTACCCCATCCCCCAGACGGTCGCGATCGGATCGGCGCCGGCCTCGGAGAGTTTCCTCCGGGCGCGGCTGACCTGCATGGATATGGCCGCGTCGTCGGCGTCGCTCTCCCAGCCGAGCACCGCCTCGCGTATCTGCGCGCGGCTCATGACCTGCCCGGGGTGGCGGGCGAGGTACTCGCAGATGGCGTACTCGGT